>NZ_JARJHW010000050.1:0-43016 GCF_040560175.1 Streptomyces panacea | reverse complement strand
GTCTCCCGCCCGCCGGGGGCTCACGGGGCCTGGTGCTGCTGGCCCGGCGGCGGGGAGACGATGTCCCACTCGCCGCCGTCGTCGTCCTCGGCCGCCAGGCGGCGGCCGCGCACCGTACGGACCATGTCGGCGGTACGGCGTGCGATCCCGGCGGCCGCCGTACCGAGGAGGATCAGCTGCATGGCCACCCCCATCAGGACGGTGACGGCCAGCCAGATCCCGAGCGGGGAGAACAGGGCAGATAGGAGGTCGAGGGCGTCTCTCACTGGGTGTCCTTGCGGTGGTAGCGGTAGCGGTACAGAAGGGGGCCGGGGGCAGTACCGGGCCACACCCGCACCCGCGCGGGCCGGGCCCGGGGAGCGCGCGCCGGACGGACCAGCCGGGCGGCAGTCAGCCACCAGACCGCGACCCAGGTCCGGGAATCCCGCACCGGCGCGGTGGGACGGGCCCGCCACCACGCGACCGCACCGGCCAGAGCCAGGGCCACGACCAGGAGCAGCAGGCAGGCCGCGACGAGCACGCCCCCGGCGGCGAGCAGCAGCAGCGCGGGGACCAGCCCCGCCGTGACGAACACCGTGACGACGACGAGGAGCGCCAGGAACAGGGCGGCGATCACTGCACACCCCCGGCGGGGCTGATGACGCCGGCGGCCGTCGCGATCACGAGCGCCCGCGCGAACGTGGGCGCTCCGAGGCGCAGCCGCGCCGTGGTGCGGCGACTCTTCACCCCGGACGTCGTCAGCCCCAGACGGTCGGCCGTCTCGGTCTCCGACTCGCCCGCCGCAGCAGCGGCCAGAACCTCAACATCCCGCTCCGTCAGCGGCTCCACGAACACCGGCGCCACCGGTCGGCGACCGCCTCGGCGCGCCGCGCGATCCCGGTTCGCTGCGAGCTGCATGCGCGCGATCTCGGCCAGCAGCTTCCGGCGGTGACCGTCCAACCGACGCGCCTCGGCCACCAGGTGCGTCTCCGCCGGCGTCGTCGGCTTCCACTTCTGCCCCGGGTACGGGGCACGGGGCAGGACCAGGCCGTCGCGTCCGATCGCCCGCAGGGCGTCGCGCCCCAGCGCTGCCTCAGCCACGGCGCACACCCCCCGCCGGGACCTTGTCGGCCGAGTGACCGCAGCCCGCGATACGGGTGGTCTTCTCGGCGAGGCGGGCGGCGACCCACTTCGCGGCGGCCGCGACGGTACGCGGCTCGTCGGTGGCGTGCGCGAACTTGACGCCGGTGCCGTAACTCAGCCCGGAGTACTGGCCGGTGGGGTCCTGCACGGCGGTGGCGGCCCACAGGATGCCGCCGCGCTTGCCCCGCCCCTGGGTGATGACGCCGACGACGTCGTCCGCGGTGACCCGGTCGACCTTCGACGCGGTGACGACGAAGTCGTGCGGCTCGTCGCTGCTGAGGCGGCCGAAGTCGAGGGACGGCTCAGCCGGGTAGAGGAACAGCCCGGCCAACTTGCGCGGGGGCAGCCCGTAGCGCAGGTACCGCAGGGGCTCGGTGCTGTGGCGGACGTCCTCGCCACGGATCACGTACGCCAGCGAGCACGAGGCGCAGACGAGCCGTACGGTCGTCTCCTCGAACGAGCCGCGGTGGCCGCAGTCCTCGTTCGGGCAGGCGTGCTTCCGCGCCTCGTCGTCCCGGTAGTGCGAGCGCGACGCGTACGTGTTGGTGATCTTGATGTCAGCGACCCAGGCCGGGCGCTTGCAGTCCGGCCGGTGGGCGAGGAGATCCCAGCCCAGGTACGTGTCCAGAGCAGTCGTCACCGGGCACCCCCGGCCGCGTCCTCGTCGTCGGCCTGGGCGAGGGCGGCGTCGCCGTCGGCGAGGGCCTGGACCTCGGCCAGTACCTCGGCGGGGCTGATCCCGCGGAAGTCGGCGACCGCCCGCACCGCGTCGGCCTTGATCTGGGAGACGGCCTCGCCGGTGGGCACGGGCAGCTCGGCCGGGCCGCCGAAGACCGCGTCCATGTCGGCACGTACCGCGCCCGGGGTGACCCTGCGGGAGTCGGTGATCACCTGCACGGCCGTGGTCATCATCTGAGGGAGGGCGGCGGCGAACGCGGCGTCCGCCGTCAGGGTCGCCTCGGCGCAGCCGTCGGCGTGCCGCCCGAAGCGCTTCGGGCACCCGCACGGGCGGCAGGGGTCGATGAACGTCTCCCCCTGCTGGACAGGCGCGGCGGCGAACGCCCGGTCGGCGGCGGCGATGTCGGCGCCGGCCGCCGTGATGGCGGATCCGGCGCAGGCCGGGGAGCACCACCAGCGGATCGGGCCGCTGGTGCCGCAGACCCGCACAGCGATCCACCCGCGCCGGGCCGGGGCGTCGTCGTCCACGTAGAGGTCCAGCTCACCCTCGGAGCCACCGCACCGAGGGGTGGTGCAGGTCTCGGCCGGATGCAGCGTCGCGGCGAGCTTGCCGGCCAGGCGTGCCCGCTCGTCGTCCGAGAGCGAAAGGCAGGCCGGGGTGCCGTACGACGTGACGAGCGGGAGCAGGGTCTGCGCACGGGGGCCGCCGCCGGTCGGGCCAACCAGGTGACCGGACCAGGTGACCGGGAGCGCGACGCCGGCGGCGGGCGGGGCGATCACGGCGGCGCGCAGCTCGCCCACGGTCATCATGTGCGTGTCGGGGCGCCCCGCGGTGAGGTTGATGACGGCCTGGCGGACGGACTGCAACGTCGCGGCGTGGGTGCGGAGTTGGTCCAGCTCGGCCGACGGCACCCGCATACGGGGGGCTTCGGCCGCCGGCGGCACCGGCACCGTTCGAGGATCGGTAGTCTCAGGCATGGCTCGCCTCTTTCGTTGAGGTTTCAGGTGGGCCGGGGCCGCTCCGGGTCGCGCCGGGCGGCCCCTTTTACGTGGCGGGTCAGGCAGGACGGCGGGCGCGCTTGCGGCGCTGGGGGACATGCGGCTCACCCGCGACAATCGAACGGATGTTCGCCGCGCTCCACTTCCAGAAGCGACCGACCCGACGCGCAGGAATCTGATCCGCGCGAGCCGCGCGCTTGAGCCAGATCGGCGTCCGGCCGATGTACCGGCCCGCCTGCTCGGCGTCATACAGGACGTCATCGCGCAGCGGCGGCAGCTCGGCCATGTCGACGAGAGTCGGCGTACTCACGCCGCGCCCCTAGCCGCAGCGGGGCTACGGCGCGGGATCACACCGTTGGTGATGTCCTCGATGTCGCAGTCGAGAATCCGTGACGCCGTGCGCAAGAAGTTGGGGCCGGCGTTCTCGTGGCCGAGCTCGATCTGGCTGACTTGATGGGCGCTGTACTCCGCCTGACGTGCGAACTCAACGATCGTGAGTCCCTTGAGCAGGCGCCTCTTGCGGAGCGCGCCCCCGTCCGTTCGTAGGGGCATAACCGAGAGGAAACCAGAATCCCTAGGGATTAGCAAGGGATAACCTAGGGTGTACAACTAGCCAAACCGGCCCTGACCTGGCCACTTCCTATGGTTCTCCTAGACTTTTCCTAGTCTTCCTGTCACGATTCTGTGACATGAGCCAGACCTCCCCCACCTCCGTCGGGCAACAGCTCAGAGCCCGCCGCGTGCAGCTGGACCTCACCCAGGGCGCCCTCGCGAAGATCATCGGCATCGACTCGTCCACCGTGAGCGTCACGGAACGGGACCGCACCGAGATCCAGCGGAGCAGGCGCGGTGCCTGGGAGCGGGCTCTCCAACTCAAGGCGGGCACCATCAGCGCCGCCTACCGGGACGGCACGCCCCTTGAGCCGGCCGCTGTCACGGCGGCCGCGCCGCCGTACGCGGACATGAGCGACGCCAAAGAGGCGGCGGTCTGGCTCATGGACCTGTCAGAGGCAGACCGGATCGAGATCATCGACGCCGTGCGTGCCCGCGCCGCACAGCAGCGCAGGGGCCACGGCTGACCGGAGGAACCGGATGGCGTACGCCGAGAAACGCGGGAGCGGCAAGCGGCCGTGGCGCGCGCGATACAGGAAGCCTGACGGCACGCTGCCGAGCGAGCCTGGGTTCCGCACGAAGGCACAAGCCGAGGACTGGGGCGAGGACCAGGAAGCGGAGATCCGCGCCGGCACCTGGGTCGACCCCGACCTGATGCGTACGCACCTCGGCGTGTGGGCCCGGAAGTTCATGGCCGAGCGGCCGAAGCGCGGCCGGACCGTGGACAAGCGGTGGGAGCACCTGGACGAGCGGATCCTGCCGAAGTGGGAGCACACCCCACTGATCGGCCTCTCGTGGTTCGACGTCGACTCGTGGCAGATGACGCTGCCGTACGACGACGTCACCAGAGGGCACACCGTCTCGTTCTTGTCGACGCTGCTCACGGCGGCGGTCGACGCGCGATACCTGAAAGTGAATCCGCTCTACGGACGGCGCCGCACACCGTCAGTAGTCCACACTCCAACCGTTGTGGTGCCGCGCACAAGCGAAGAGGACCGCGCGCACACCCCGGAGCAAATCCTTTTGGTGGCCACCCGGCTTGGCCCAGCAAACGGTTTGCACATCCTTACAGCGGGATTCACCGGAATTAACTGGGGCGAGGGCCAGGGACTACATAAAGACAATGCGCTATTGACACGTAGGCAGCGCTGGGGAAATGGATGGTTCGAATGCCCGGTCCTGCGCGTGGTGCAGGAGGTATCGGAATACCAGGAACGCGACGAGAACGGCAAGAAACTCGGCACAGTCCTGAAACTCGAACCGGTCAAGACGACATGGCGAGTTCGTGATCTGGATCTCCCGCCGTTCCTCGCCCGGCTCTGGGCCTATCACCTTGCCGACTGGCCGCACGATTTCCCGCTCAGCACGGTAAACGGGAAGTGGTGGCGCCGCCCCAACTGGACCAAGGTCATGCGGCCCGCGGCTGACGGCCGACCGGAGCGGGAGCAGCGGCAGGGCACGTCAGCACGCGCCTCGTGGGAACCGCTGGCGTCGGGGATGACGATGCGCAGCCTGCGGCACACCGCGGATTCGTATCAGGACCAGATCGGCGTCCGGGCTTCGCTGGCCTTCGAGCAGGCCGGCCACAAGCGGCCGGGCATCAAGGGCGTGTACCAGCATCCGACGCCGGCGATGCGCCAGGAACGACTCGACGGGCTGGAAGAGATCTTCGAGGCCGCGATGCGCAATCTGGGCTTGGCAACCCTGTGGGGTCGCGTTGACCTGGTCAAACACCCAGAGAACCAAGATCGGCTCCCAGATAGCTCCCAGTTGATCTACATGGACGACCGGGCACGGGCGCGCAAGGGGTATCGCAACAGGTCAGAGGCAGTGTAGAAAGCGCGCCCTCATTGGATAGCGCCGCTCTCCTAAAGCGGGTGTCGCAGGTTCGAATCCTGCCGGGGGCACAGCAAAACGCCTGGTCAGAGGCCCTTCCGTCCTACGGGCGGGAGGGCCTTCGTACTCACGGCACTCATATGGCACACACGCTGCTGCGAGCAACGGTGGGGAGCTGTGCGACATGCCCGCGAAGGACGAACTGGCTCAGCGCCGATACGAGAAGCTGGTCGAGCGCCTTGAGTCGCTGATGCGGGGCACTCTGAGGCCTGAGTACCAGGGGTACTACGGCCAGTTGATCCTCAGCGGCGACGACCTGGCTGAGATGGGCGAGTTGAAGGACATCCGGGGTGCTACCAGGCCCGCGCCGTCGAGCACGCGCTCCAGCTCTGTGCAATCGCGGCGTTCACCGCGCCCCGCAGTGTGGAGCGAACGCGTTGGCGCATCGCCGGACCGACGATGCGACAGTAAGGATACGAGGTCATCGGGCAGAGCCAGCCGTCACCGGCCTCGCCCGTGCTCACCGTGACGATCTGGGCCATCCGTCGACCGGCACCCGCCACAACGCGCCGTCTAGGTGCGAGCGGCGTGGGCTCTCCTTCGATGAAGGTTCATCAAGGGGAACGGGTAGGTCAACCGCTCGTCGTCAACCGTCGAGGCGAAGGTCCAATCCCCTCGCCTGGATGAGCCTCCTTGACACCCACCTGCGGTTGGTACGCCTCAGGTATTGGAACGGGCGCGACGGCACGCGGGACCCTCAGCTGACGCACGGGCAACAAAGAGGGTGCTCCCCCCAGGAGGCGAGTCCTGGCTGAAGCCTCGCCCAGTTCAAGGTCTCCAACAATGGTCCGCCCCAACACCTCTGCAAGAAGCGGAGGGGTCGCGTTGCCTACCATCCGTCGACCGGCACGGAACGGGTGGTCGATGCGCCATTCGTCAGGAAAGGTCTGCAAGCGCATCTGCTCCCGCACGGACAGGGGCCGATTGTCCCAGTGAAACGGCCCTGTACTCGGTCCGGGAGACGCCGGCAAGGTCCAGGACGGGCGGTCCTTGGCCAGCTTCAGCAGAAACGACCAGTACCGGGTTCGCCAGCCAAAGAGTTCCTCCCCGTCACCGCGGGCCGTGAGATGGAGGTAGTTGCCTCCTTCGGGGATGGAAGGCAACAACGCCGCCCATTGCCCTGTGGCGGGAGGCTTCTCGTTCTCTTCGAGATCCCAGAGCACGTCCCAGGCCCGCATCGGGCTATCCGCGTGGGTGGCCTCCGGCAGGTGGACCTCCGCACCGTCCCGGTAGGCGATGCCGATGGCCCGGCGCCGTTGCTGTGGTACCCCAAAGTCGGCCGCGTCGACGACCTCAGCCACCAGCCCATAGGAAGTGCCATGCCGGTCATTGATGCCCGCGAGTCCCTCCTCGATGACCTCGGAGGCGTTGTCCTTGCCTCGCAGGAATCCCTCGACGTTCTCGATGAGCAATGCCTTGGGTAGGAAACTCTCCACCAGGTCGAGCATCCCGTGCACACATCTGGCCCGGTCGTCTTGCATGCCGCTGCGCGCCGTCGAAGCCCACTGCGCAGCCTTGGAGAAAGGTTGACATGGCGGCCCCCCCGCGATGAGTTCGAGTTCGCCGGGCTTCATGCCCAGCGCCCGGGGAAGGAGCTGCTGGGCAGCCGTGTTGACGTCTCCATCGCCGGGCAGGGCCCATCCCGGCCGGTTGGCCGCGAGTACGGACCTGGCGTCGGCGTCGAGTTCCACGCAGGCGACGGTGTCCAGCCCCGCGCGTTCCAGACCTACGTCAAGACCACCCGCTCCGGTGAAGAGAGAAAGCACCTTCCCCATGGGACGGGTTCCCGGTGACGATCGTGCGGCGGTCAACGGAGGCACTCCTCGGAGTTGATCTGCTCAGAGTCTTGACACAGGGAGCTCACCGGAGAAAACCTCGATTGTCAAGGCAGTCCTGCAGCTGCACGGACGCCAGCGGCGGAAAAATATCCAACGCACGTTCGAAAAGCGGCCAATGTCCCACCGATGGGCTAACTTCTTCCTACGCAAATTAGGGGGGTTGCCCATGGACTATGACGGTTGGAACAGAACGCTCACGGAACACTTCTTCGCCATCCGCGAAGCGGAAACCCCGGTGTACCTGTCAGTGGATGATGCCCTGTTGGCCGACCTGATGACTAGTCGGACCAAGGTCGCCGTGGCTCTCCCGGCTGCCGCTGACGACTTCCGGGCCGCCATCAGGAGCGTAGTCTTCGGCCGCGGCCCCTTCGACGGCATCGCCTCCCGCGCTCGCCAGTGGCGACGGCATGGGGCCGTCGGCACTCCGCCGTTCATCGCTGTGCTCGCGGCGACCGTGCTCGCCGCCTCCCGGATGAACCGCTCCGAGGGCACCGCGCTTGGCAGATTCTCCTACTACGGCCCGCTTCGCGAGCTACTCGGCCTGAACGAAGGCTCCGGCATTCCAGACGGCTACGACGTGATCGTCCCCACCCTGTGGGATCACCTGAAGTGGTGGCTGACCGAGCACGAGCGGGGCCGCCGAGGCCTGCCCTCCGCTATTCCCCATCCCACCCAGGTCAACATCGGCTGGTCCCTGTCCCAAGCCGTTCTGGTCGGATCCGACCGCGTGCAGGTCGGGCTGTTCCTGTCAGCGATCGGAGCGCAGCCGGGAGATTCCGTCCCCGAAGCGGAACTCCTCGCCCGGTTCCAGGAGTGGATACGGCTCAATCGGCCCAGCCCGCGAATCCACCGCGCTCTGGCATCGCCGGCGCTGCGACCGATCCTGGCGAGCATCCTGCAGCAGGAACTCACCCACTACGACGGACTCCCGAGAAACGCCGCTGGCTTGCCGTGTGTGCCCTTGTCTCTCACGACCGATGCCGGCGGTTTCCCGTACGGCATCGCAGCCCGCGTTCCCTCCCACCTCCGTCTCGAATCGCTCAGTCTGAACGGCGACGTCATCAGGGTTCCCTCAGGCGCGGAATGGTTACCTCTCGCGCCTCCGAACCAGAAGCTCACTCTGGGATCGGCGCTCGAACTCACCGCCGACGCCGCCACACTGATACTCCCGGCCCGCGACCTCTATGTCCTCCAGGCCAACGACCTGGTCGGGAAATGGACGTCCGTCAATACAGCAGAAATCGGGGTGCCGCATCGGGTATTGGTGAAGAGTGCCTTCGCAGCACAGGCCGAGGCGGTGATGCTCGCCTGTGGGTCAGACGCCGTACGCCAGCCCCGCAGAGTTCAGGTGCCGCCCGGCTGGACGTTGTTCAGCGGCTACACACCGACCCGATCCGCGAAGACCCCCGGCATAGTCGGCCCGCTGGCGCCGCTGCACCAGCAGTTGGCCCGACTGTCGGGCGGCCTCCGCATCGATGGCGGCAGACATACCTTCCTCCTCGGGTACGCACCCGACCTGGTTCTGCCGACGACTCCCGATGATCATCCGCGCGCTGTCACCATCAACGGGGTGCCCTTGCCGCCGGTTTCCCCTGCAGCGACGGACACGATCACGATCCGGCTGGCGGATTGGGTGCGCTCCGCCGGCGAGCACCAGATCGAGGTTGGGAATCGCAAGCTCACCTTCACCCTGGTCGAGCGCTACCGGGAGAGCGTTGCCCTGCCACTGCTAGCGCTCCCTCCGAGGAGCGACAAGCTGGCCACCATCCCCAGCAGGATCCAGAACACGGCAGGTCCGTCGGCGCGCGCCCCCTGGCTGCCTCCCGGCCATTTGTCCGGCTCATTCTTCGGAAACTATCAGCGCGCCCCGCTTCCTTCGATGAGCCTCCTGCGCCTCGGCGGCTCGATCTACGCCCTGGGCGGGAATCGCCTCGCTGCCCAGCTCGTTCCCGAAGCACCGGCCTGGATCGCCACCATGAACCACGTGCCTCACGCGATCGACATCGAACCTCTGCTTGTTTCTCTGCCTTTCCAAGCTCTATGGCTGCTTCAAGTGACCAGTTCCCGGAACGCCAGGGTCTGGAGAGCTCCGGTCGTCCAAACCGGCACGTATGGCACGCCTTCAGGGAGCTGGAAATTTCTCAGCGAAGCCGACTGGCGCAGGCTGACCTCGGGAAATATCACCACAACCGCAGTTGCCTGTGCACAAGACTGGACCGACTACACGTCAGGGAAGTGAATCGTGCACGACGAGCTGCTCCTGTGGTGCTCCGAACGCGGCGCCGGGAGCCTCGATGCCTTCCGCGACACTTACGCATGGCTGGAGAAGGGCAAGCAGGAAGGTTCCGCGCCGGACTGGCGCATCGCGCTATACAACCTGCAGGTTCTCGGTCACGCCGAAGTGGACTGGGAGGCCCGGATCTGGAGCGTGACGCCACCGCTCCTCACCACCATGCCCAATTCCGGAGGGCACGCGCTCCTGGTGGGGCAAAGGCCGCTCTGGCTCATGCAGCGGCTGGAACGGCTGCACGAGGACCCTGACTCCGACATCGCCACCCTCGCGCAGTCCGTGGTGCCGCTTCCGCCGCTTCGGCAAGCCGACGGCCCGTCAGTGCGGATGGTGACACTGGCGGATCCTGAGGACTGCCGCGCTCTCTGTGAGGCACTCGGCATTGCCTTCGAGGACCGTGCCGCGGATCAACTCGCTCTGCGTCTTCCCCGCTTCCAAGAAATGCTTACCGAGCGTGGCGTACAGCGTGGGCCTGGCGGCATCGAGCCGCAGAAGATGTCCGAGGGAGGAAGTGACATCTGGACTGATGTCGAAGGCCACGGCGAGCCACCTCTCCACGGCGCCTACCGATATCAGCGTTACAACACCCACCGTTATATCTACTGGATCGGCATGAGCGGCTTCATTGCCGACAAGCGCACGGTGGTGTACGCCGAACTCGCCCGCGCAGAACGCTGGGTGCTGCGGTACAACGCACAGCGGCGGGAACTCTACGCCCCCAGACGCATGCAGTTGCCGCACCTCCACGCCCGCGCTGCCGTGCTGCGCAGCGGGCTGCTGCCGCAACTCACCGCACTGAAATCACAGGTAGCGCTCGACGGACAGCCGAACCCTGAGCGCAAGAGCTACGTCAAGTACGTCAACATAGACGAGCCATTCGCCAGACAGGTGGCCAAATCCCTGTACCAGAAACTTCAACTCGTCCCCTGAATTTGGAACCCGCGAGGATCTTCATGTCTGGTATCTCACCGTCGGCCGTGCACGGCCGGCTCGCCGAGTACTTCCAGCGGTACTACGGCACCGCCTACTCCCTTCGTGACTCATCGGTGGGCGAGGAACTCAGAGCACTGCTCCGCACCCCCGGGGTTCTCTTTCAGGAGCCGTACCTGGAGCTGTTGCCCCAATACGTGCAGTCAGCCCAGACCCTGGAAGAGCTGACGGCGGAGATAGGTCTTCCAGAGTTCGCCGAACTTCTAGGAGCCGGGCTTCTCCGGGGAATCCCCAGGCTTTACACCCACCAGGCGGACGCGCTGAGGTCAAACAGACAGGGCGAGGACATCGTGGTGACGTCCGGAACCGGTTCCGGGAAGACCGAGGCCTTCCTCGTCCCGGTGCTCGCCAGGCTGACTGCTGAATCACGTCGGTGGGCCGCAGCAGGGCACCAGGATGCCGAGCAGCCTTGGTGGCGCACGTCACGGGACTGGCAAGACCAACGCCACGGCAGCGGACGGCCTGCAGCAATGCGAGCCATGTTGCTCTATCCAATGAACGCGCTGGTGGAGGACCAGCTGATCAGGCTACGTCGCAGCCTGGACGCACCGGACGCACGCGGCTGGTTCGACAGCCACCGTGACGGCAACCGCTTCCACTTCGGACGCTACACCGGCCGCACCCCGGTCGCAGGCCCGCTGGAGCTGGCCTTCAAGCCGAACTCCTCCAAAATGAAGGAACTGCGCAGGACTCTGGCCTCAATGGAGGACCGAAGCCGCCAGCTGGAGCAGCGCATCGCGGACGGCCTCGTGAAGGACGAAGAAGCCCGCTACTTCCTCCAGCGTCCATTCGGGGCCGAGATGCGTTCTCGCTGGGACATGCAGGTCGCTCCGCCGGACATCCTCATCACCAACTACAGCATGCTCAACATCATGCTCATGCGCCGAGATGAGGATCCCATCTTCGATCGGACCCGCGACTGGCTGCATAGTTCCAAAGACAACGTCTTCAGCCTGGTCGTGGACGAGCTCCACATGTACAGAGGGACTCAGGGCACTGAGGTTTCCTACCTCCTGCGCAAGCTCATCGACCGGCTCGGGTTGTCCACCGACTCCGACCAGCTGTCCGTGATCGCCACCTCCGCCTCCATGGATCCGGAGAACCCGGTGGACCGGAAGTTTCTGAGCGATTTCTTCGGACGGTCAGCCGACCGCTTCTCCGTGCTGGCCGGTGAACGTGTCCGGACCAAGGGCAGGACCGATCTCATGCCCTGGGCGGACACCGGTGGTCAAGGATCGGTGGCCCTGCCGCCACTTCCTGACCGGCACGCGGCACTGCAGGCCGCGTTCAGAGCGAGCGCCGAGGATGATTCCCCCCGAGCGAAGCCGCTGACCGACGTGTCCGCCAGGCTCTTCCCTGGCCTCGCACGCATTAAAGCGCTGGACGCCACCGACGCACTCATCTCGCGCCTCGACGGGGAGGCGGATGTCGGCTCACGATTCCGGCTCCACCTGTTCTTCCGGAACGTCACCGGCATGTGGGCGTGCGCGGATCGCAACTGCTCGGAGGTCCGACCACGCACCGCGGAGTCACCGGCGGACCGGCTGGTCGGAAAGCTCTACAGCCGCCCCAGGTATGCCTGTGAATGCGGTGCTCGCGTCCTGGAGTTGCTGTACTGCGACACGTGCGGAGAGGTCTTCCTCGGCGGATTCAATTCTCCGGTCATCGGCCACGACCCCACCAGGCGCTACCTGGTCTCCACCGCGACCGATCTCGAATCCCTTCCTGACAAAGCGCGCCTCGATCGCACCGCCGATGTGTACAGCATCTTTCTGCCCACCGTGGGAGAACGCTCCGATCTCGACGTATCGCCGCACAAACACAAGGGTGGCCGACCGGGGGCGAGGAATCGGCCGGAATACACGTTCACCTTTGTTCCGGCTGTGCTGGATCCCGTGAGCGGCAAGGTTGGTAGCTACCCGGACGACGAGAACAACGGATACCTGCTAGTGGCACAGAGCCAACCGCACGACCGCCTCGGGAAGGTTCGCGCCTTTCCCACGGTCTGTCCCTGCTGCGGGGAGGACAAGGAGATCTTCAAGAATGTCCGCCAGTTCGAGGACCCGTCACGTTCCAGGTCCCCCATCCGCACCATGGGTACAGGTTTTGAGAAGTCCAACCAGGTACTGACCGATGCCCTCAAGAGGCAGCTGCAGACGAAGATCGTCGTCTTCTCAGACAGCCGACAGGACGCCGCTCGCATCTCGGCGGGCCTGGAACGATCGCACTATCAGGACCTGGTCAGACAGCTTGTGATCGCCACCCTCGACCAACCGGAAGATCTTGTGGCCCTGGCTGCAGAGGGCATCAAGGGGAACCAAGCAGGTCAAGCCGCGCTGGCCAAGCTCGCTGCGTCCGGTTCACCCGATCTAGTTCCAGCGGTGGTCGCCCTGGCCCATAACAGCCTCACTCCTGAGTTCAAACGCGTACTGGCTGACTACCGGAGCAAGCATAGGGGCCCAACGCTTGTCGAACTCGGCAACGAAGTCAGCACGCAAGCCGTCGCGTATGGGGTGCATCCCGGTGGCCCCGCTTTATCGCTGAGCGAAAGCACAGAGTCACGGAGCTGGACCAAACTCTACGACTGGACCAGCGGCGTCCCGGTTCCACGGCACGACGCTTCCCTCACCAACGATCTCCGCGTCCTCAGCTCCGAAATCCACCGGACAGTACAGGCCCAAGTCCAGCAGGCGGTCTTCGCAGGGGGCGGCCGCGACCTAGAGTCGCTCGGCATCGGCTATGCCGTGCAGAACCTCACCTCCAAGAGCCGATTGCTTGATGACGAGGTGTTCCACCAAGTCTGCCTGTCTACTCTAAGGCTGCTAGGCGTGCGCCGACAGTTTCAGGAGCAGAGGCCTGAACCGCCGTCGAATCTGCACACGGCGGCGAGAAAGTACATAAACGTCGTCGCACAGCGTCATCATGTGTTCCCGGACGCACTGCTCCAGGAGGTGAAGAATGCCCTGGGCCTAAGCGACGCAGAGCCTCGGATCGAAGGGCAGAAGATCAGGATCGTCCTGGCCGGGGGGACACAATGGCGCTGTGAACGCTGCACCAGAGGGCACCTGCACAGCTCCGCGGGCGTCTGCGCCTTCTGCCGCAGCTCACTTCTCGTCGCCGAACCTCTCAACCCAAGTTCTGTCACCGTGAACGACTACTACACCTTCTTGGCCCGCAAGGCTGGGCTCCCCTTTAGGCTCCACTGCGAAGAGCTGACTGGCCAGACCGACAACGACGACGCACAGGCCCGGCAAGCCCTCTTCCAATCGGTCTTCCTAAGCGGGCAGGACATCGAGCTGGTCGATGAGGTTGACCTGCTCAGTGTCACCACCACGATGGAGGCTGGCGTCGACATCGGCGCGCTCCGCGCGGTGGTCATGGCGAACATGCCACCACAGCGCTTCAACTACCAGCAGCGTGTGGGCCGGGCCGGCCGCCGGCTAGACCACCTGTCCATCGCACTGACCCTCTGCCGTGGCACCAGGACCCATGACGATCACTACTTCCAACACCCCGATCGCATCACCGGCGACCCCTCGCCGAGCCCATACGTGGATCTCGATCGCCTGGAGATCCTGCGCCGCTGCTACGCCGCAAGTCTGCTGACCCTCGCCTTCCGATCGGTCGAGGGAACGCCCGGCTGGGATCCGGGACGCAATGTCCACGGGCCCTTCGGCACGGTCAGTGGATGGCCGCAGGTTCGGGATGGCATCCGTACCTGGCTGGCCGGAAACGACGCCGCGAAGAGACACGCGGTTCAGGTCCTCTCGCAAGGGGCGTCCCCCGACGCGCCTTCGCTGAATGAACTGGTGTCGTGGGCCACTTCCCGGCTCTATGCCGAGATCGAGGAAGTGGCGGCGAACGCGCCGGATGCGGGCCCGCTCAGTCAGTCGCTCGCGGAGCATGGGGTGCTCCCCATGTTCGGGTTCCCCACCCGGGTCCGCAACCTGCACCATCAGAAGCCTCACGGACCGGAACTCACTGATGCCATCGACCGGGACATCGACATCGCCATTTCCGAATGGGCCCCCGGCGGCGAAGTAGTCAAGGACAAGGCGTTGCACACGGCGGTCGGCCTCGTGACGTACGAGCCGGCCGGCGGGCAGTGGCTGCCCGGCAAGGCCCCGGACGGTGATCGCCTCACGGTAGGCATCTGCGCAAAGTGCCTATCCGTCAATCTCCGCGAATCCGAGCATGCGTGTCCGGTGTGTGGGGCCACCGCGGGAGAAGCCGGCGACTACCGGGTCCTTCCCTCGTGTCAGCCGCTCGGCTTTCGCACCAGCTACAAAGCTCAGGACTACGACGGCACCTTCGAGTTCACACCACGCGCGTTCTCCGCACGCCTCACCCTCGACACCACATCAGCGCTTGTCCCACGCTGGACTGAGGCCGCTGAATTCAGGAGTGGCGAGGGACGCATCGTGGTGGTCAACGCGGGAGCCGGCGAGGGATACCAGTTCGGCAAGGTCAAGGGACACGACGGTCTGCTGGACACGAGACTCCTGGCCGATGCCGACCGGGCGAAAGATCTGGGCCTGCCCACCAGGCCCTCAGTCAGCAACGAAGAAAAGCTGGCACTGGCCTCGTCGAAACTGACCGACGTTCTCCTGGTCGGCCTTCGCGACCAACCCGCCGATCTGGCTCTCGACCCGAGACGCATGGCCGCACGGGCCGCTTGGCTCTCACTCGGTACGGTTTTCAAGCTCGCTGCCGTCAGGCTACTGGACATCGACGGACGAGAACTCGCGGCGGGCCTGTACCCCGTCCGGGGAGAAGAGGAGGGGAGTGTCCAGGCACAAGTCTTCCTCTCGGACACATTGGAGAACGGTGCCGGATATTCGACCTGGCTAGGGAAGCGCCCTGCCGAATTCCTGCTCGCCGCACGTGAGGTCGCGGCCGATCTCACTGGCCACCGCTCCGGCACCTTGGTGGCCGCGCCATGCGATTCGTCCTGCTACGACTGCCTGCGCGACTACAGCAACAGCGCCTATCACCCGCTGCTCGATTGGCGCCTAGCCGTACAGATGGTCGAACTGCTCAATGGGAAGAACCTGGACTTCGCCGCTGAGGAGGTCTATGCGTTCCAGCGCGCCGAGCAGTTCGCCAGAAGCTTCTCGCACTGGAAGGCCGACTCCTCCCATGGCCTTCCAGTCCTGAAAGACACCCAACACGAGGACCTCGCTGTCCTCATCACCCATCCCCTCGAGTCCTGGACCGGTCCTGCCCGCTCGAAGCGTGTGGGCGGAGCGCTGGCCTCGCTGGAGGCAGAGGGCTTCGAGGTGTTCGAGTCCTTCGAGAACCCGGTTCCGGGCAGCGAACCGCCGCAGCGCGCGGTCGTCGCGGTCGATACGTTCGAGCTGCTTCGGCGACCCGGCTGGATCGAGTCGAGATTGCAGAGCCTCTTCGACTGACCGGCCGAGCAGCGGGCAGGGCCACTTTCCGCGCCCCGCCCGCTGCACTGGCACCCCTGCGCTCACGGCGCCTAGCAGTTCGCTCTAATCAGTTCCGGCGGAGATGCCCTGCACGTGCCATTCGAAGATGCTCCGGTCTACCTCCTGAGTCAGGGCGGGTCCATGGCCGGGCACAGAGAACACACGACTGGAGTACGCTGATGCATTTTCTTGTAGTGCCTCGCAGCGAGGGCTTCACCGTGCCGTCCAGCCTTCCGGCACTCGTTCTCCGGCGTGACCTCTGGGATGACTTCGGATTTAAAACCATGTTCGATGCCCATCTCTACCCATCACGGAGAGAGGCGTCCATCGACCTAGGATCCGTCAAGATCATCAAAAGAGGGCAACACGGTGGCGCCACGGAACTCCCCGAAAGTTTCGTCCAACTCGATGACAGCTACTGCTCACTCGGGCAGGCATTTTCCTACTACGAAGCACTGCACGGACTTCCCGGTGAATTGCGCGACAGTGTTCTGTTGGGACTCCGAGACATCGTCATCGACCCCTCGCTCAGGGAATCGTTCGCCAACGAGCCAGCAATGACCTCCTCACTTCTGCGCTACGGAAACGCCGAACTCGCGCTTAGAGACGCCACAGCCCTGCTTGGAGGAGCAACAGCCCCGCGGGACAGCGCGCTTTCATTCACATTCAGAACGAGTGTTGGAGGCGAAGCCTTCTCCATTCGCTTTGGTTTCGCGGACCGCCATCCCCTGCCCGGCCGCATCAACGTCGTCGTGGGTTACAACGGATGCGGAAAAACGCAGCTCCTTGCCAACCTGGCCAACACTGCGCATGCGGACCTCGCCGACCGAGCTGACGAGAGCTTCGTCCGGCGGTATGGAGAATTCTCCGAAGGGGCCGGTGCGCCACGATTCTCCTCAGTAATTGCCATCTCCTACAGCGCTTTCGACACGTTCGATCTGCCAGGGAAGAACCGGCAGGAAGAGGAGCGGCTGGAATTCAGCGGCGAGGTCTCCGGATACACCTACTGCGGGCTTCGGAGATACGATCGCAGTATTGGTTCGGACGCGCCGCGCACCGGGTCACTCAAAGGCTCCGAGGAGATCCAGGGTGACATCATGTCCGCCCTCGTCAGGGCCAGTACTCCCGAGCGTAAACAGAGACTGGTGGCAGCCCTCGATCCGCTGAGCCGAGAGCCCTCGTTCAAACGGGTCGAGCTGTCCGACACCTTCGCTTTCGACAGTGATTCGTGGCGGGATTCCTTTTCGGGTCTCAGCACCGGGCACAAACTCGTACTCAACATTGTCGTGCAGCTTGTGGCTCACCTGGAGCCCGGATCACTGGTTCTCATCGACGAACCCGAATCCCACCTGCACCCTCCACTATTGGCCGCCCTGCTCAAAAGCATCAACATATCCCTGGATCAGTTCGACTCCTACGCCGTGATGGCGACGCACTCCCCGGTCCTCCTTCAGGAAGTCCCCAGACGTTACGTCAGAGTCCTGCAGCGATTCGGAGACCTCACACTCGTTGCCACCCCGGAGATCGAAACTTTCGCTGAAAATGTAGGATTACTGACACGCCACGTATTCAACTTGGACAGCAGTGCGACCGACTATCACTCAACTCTCCGGTCCATGCAGGAGAGTTTCCCCCTGGATGAGATCCTGGAGCTGTTCGACGGCGAGATGAGTGCGCAGTCCATTTCTTACCTGACGAGCATCAGTCGCGATCGGCCCGGGAGATGATTCGACTCCCTCGCCCAGACAGGGACCGTCTGGCCGATCTTGATCTCGCTGTGAGCCGGAGACGTCCGTCCTCTCGACGGGTCCTCATGGGCGTGCGCACGGGAATCATCGACGCTTACGGCGACTACGAGGACGCACTGCGGGATATTCGCCGGTTTACGTCGCTCGCGAACGGTTCCGATGTGCTCACCAAGGCGCTTCTGGGAAATTACGCGCTTCTGGACAGGGGCCGCCCGCTGGAGGATCTCAGGAACTCGATCTTCCAGACAGCGCTGTCTCGCAACTATAGGTGCCCGCTGTGCGAAAGAGCCCAGGTCTGCGCCCTCGATCACTTCCTCCCAAAGAATCACTTCCCAGAATATTCAATCCTAGCCGACAACCTTATCCCCGTTTGCGAAAGATGCAATCGACTAAAGGGTGATGAGTGCGACAGGGTAGACGGCTTGCTCATGTTTCACGCATACTTCGACGAATTCCCGGACAAAGAAATGCTACTCGCGGAGATAAATGTCGACAATACCGTCTCGATCAGATACTCCTTGCACCGCTCCGACGAGCTTGACAAGCTCACCTTCGAGAGGGTTGAAAAGCAATTCGAGATACTTGGTCTTTTCGATTTCTACCAGATGGAGGCCGTAGCCGAGCTAACGGATCAAGTTGATCTATACGATGAAACATACGATTGCTTTGGTGATTCAGGGCTGCGATCGGCTCTTAGCGCCTTGGCTCGAGGAGCCGAAAGGAAGGGCGTAAATCACTGGAAGGCGGCACTTTATCGCGCCCTATCTAGAAATACAGAATTCTGCAGCGGCGGCTACCGGAAGCTGCTCGCAACGCCGATGAACTGACGGCGTCGATTTTGGCGTGCGTCCCGACAATGGAAACCCCTTCGCCTGGCTCCACGGCTTCAAACTCCTCCGCGCCCGCCAGGAAAGACGCGCAGACGTCCAGGAAGCCTTCCGTGAACTGGTCATGCCGCTCGGTGTGCAGGCGGGTTGAATGGTCAGGCCGGTCTCGGCGAGGCCGTCGTCTACGAGTTCGCTGCGGTCCTGGATCTGGCTTAAGCCGCGCCTGAGGAGCTGGACGGGGTCGTCCGGGGTACTGAAGACAATATTGGACAGCCGGCCGCGTCCAAGATCGATGCCCCAGTTTCCTACACACGTCGCGGGCTCGACCGGGCCCCGGCGATCTCGGTCAGTTCGACACCTACTCACTTGCGTGAGCGCTGTGTGAGCGGACGACGCGAAGAGAGCCGTCATACAGTGAATCTCTAAGGCTCTGATCAGGAAGAACAGCATCATGCGGCATGCCCAGGCACACCCCGGCAGGATTCGATCCCACCCCTAAAGCGTGTGTCGCAGGTTCGAATCCTGCCGGGGCACATGGGAAAAGGGCACCTACGGACTCTCGTAAGTGCCCTTCGGTGACTCAGGCGGCGTGCGGGGTGAAACTGACGTGCGAGTCGCCTTCGTCGATGGTCAGGTTGAGAGTGCCGTCCAGGGCCTTGGCCAAGCGCCGCAGCAGCGGAAGAGTCGGCACGGTGTCGCCGCCCTCCATCCGGGAGACCTGGGGCTGTGTCATCCCGGCCCGCTCCGCCAGCTCCATCTGGGACAGGCCGAGCTCGATGCGACGGTCGTAGACCGCCTGGCCGAGGTCGCCGGCCAAGCGGGCGTCGACGTACTCCTGGTCGTACTCCACCGCCTCCCCCGCGAGTTGCCGGGTCCGGCGCGTCCGCCACGTGCTGTGGTTCATCAGCTCTCCTTGCGCCGTTCGTACGTGTACTGGGCATGGCCGTGCTCGGCCTCGCAGACCTTCTGGACTTGGTGCGCACGCTCGACTTCCGCTGCTTCACGCATCCTCGTCTTGCGGAAGACCGTCAGCAGCACGATCCGTTGTCCCGGCGCCAGCCAGTACGGAATGCGTACGGCCTCACCGTCCAAGTCAAAGCGGAGCTCACGGAGCTTGCCTCCCAGATGCCGCGAGTACGGCTCGCCAAGGGTCGTCGGCTCGTCCAACAGTCGGTCCGTCTTGTCCTCGACCCGCCGGTAGAGACGGAACGGAAGGAGTTCCAGCCAGTCCCGCACCTCAGGCTCGATCTCGATCTGCCACCGCTCCATCATGCAACCAACGGTATATGCCTCAGAATGCATACCGCAAGGCGCCGCGGACCTCGGGGCTGCACCTACTCCGATCGCGTTGCCACCTCAGCACAGCCGGGAAGGTTGCTGTCTCCGACCCAGTCAGAACGGATTCGGCGCACACGAGGACGGGAAGCCTCGCGAAGACGTGAGAACCGCTGAGGGGAGTTTCCCCGGGCCAGGCAGCTATCAGCAGACATTTACGCAGGTCACAGCACCGTCCAGGGAATTCCCGAAGCGGGTGTCGCAGGTTCGAATCCTGCCGGGGCAAAGCCAAGGGCCAGTTCAGAGGGATGATCCTCTCGAACTGGCCCTCTGCCGTGATCACGGCCGTGCCGCTCCCGTGGCCGAACGCCCGGCTGGGTCTTGTCCGGTCGGTCGTGGTTCTGCGTCGTGTGATCGGTCTGGGAAGTCCTAGCTCTGTTCGGCTGCCTCTTCCATCCTCTTGCGCAGGCTCAACGGCCGCATGTCCGTCCACACCTCGTTGATGTGCGTCAGGCAGTCGGCCTTGGAACCGGTCTTGCCCTCCGCGCGCCATCCGGCCGGGATTTCCCGGTCTGCCAGCCAGAGGCTGTGCTGCTCCTCGTGGTTGACGAGCACCTGGTAGGTGCGGTTGTCCTCTTCTTCGTTCCAGCTCATGTCAGTTCGCCCTTGGCCGCTGGTCGGTTGGTGACCGTTGGACGAGGGAGACGACGTCCCGTCACGCGGCCCCGGCTTCGCCCCGTGGGAGCGGGATCAGGATCGGGGCCGGGCCTGGCGCGCGTGGCGGGCGGCCTTGAGGGGTTCGGGCATGAGGCGGTGCTTGAGGGCGGTGCGCCGGGTGGCCGCGTCGCCTGCGACCACCTCGGCTTTCCCACTCATCAGGGCCAGGAAGCCTTGGCGTGCGACGTCCTTGCGGCTGTTCTTCTTCATGCCGGCCCCGAAGGCGGTGTCGTTCATGCCGGCACGGGCGTGGAAGTCGCTGTCGGTGGCGCCGGGCATGAGGGTGGTGACGCTGACGGCGTGTTCCTTGAGTTCTTCGCGCAGGCCGAGCGCGAACATACGGGTGAAGGCGCGGGAGGGCCCGTAGACGGTCTCGTAGGGCGTGGGCAGGGTGGCGGACAGCGATGAGGTGATGAGGATGCGGCCCCGGCCGTTGGCCACCATGTGCCGGGCCACGTGTTTGGCCAGATGGACGACGGAGGTGACGTTGAGGTCGATCAGGGCGAGTTCGTCGTCGAGATCGGTGTCGAGGAACGGCCCGCCGATGCTGCGTCCGGCATTGAGGACCGCCGCCTCCAGGGGCCGGCCGGTCATCTCCACCGCGCGCCACACCGCCTCCACGCCGTCGGCCCGGGCGAGGTCGGCTCGTACGGGGATGACCTCACCGCCGTGGTGTGCGAGCTCGGCGGCCACCTGCTCGGTCTTCTCGCTGCGGCCGGTGGCCACCAGGTCGAAGCCGTTGATGGCGAACAGCAGGGCGAGTTCGTAGCCGATACCGGCAGAGGCTCCGGTCACCAGGGCCAGGGGGCGGGCGGCGGGGGTCCCGTTCACAGGGTGCTCCTTCGTGTGGGGGTCGGCGCGGAGCGCGAGGGCTGCGCCGGTGGTGCGGCCGGATCGGCGTTCCGGCTCGCCGGCAGCCGCCACGCTTCCTGCGAGGTCCGGTCGCCGGCCGGCAGGTAGGCAGGGAAACCGGTTGAGGTCGACGTCGCCGGCCACGTCTTCCATCGTGCCTGCTCCCTACCGGCCTCGCCGTGGACCGGAGTGGGCGCGTTTCCCTCTCTGTTCGTGGTCCGTGCTCACATTGGATCTAGAAGGCGTACGGACCGAAGCGGCCCCAGGCCACCACCGCCGCGAGCGCCAGCAGGACGACGTTGACGGCGATCGTCCGCAACTCCTCGCGGCGCCCGTGGGTGAGGGCCGCGCCGGTCATCAGCAGCACGAGTCCGGTGGCGGCCGAAGGAGCCAGGATCTCCGCGAAGCCGACCAGCGGCGGGAGGACCAGACCGAGGGCGGCGAGTGCTTCGAGTGCCCCGATGAGCTTGACAGGTCCGGCACCGAAGTCCTCGGCCCAGCCCAGTCCCGAGGCAGCCAACTGCTGTGGTGTACGGCTGAGTTTCATCACCCCGGCCAGCAGGAACACGGCCGCCAGCACACTCGCGACGACCCACAGGACGACGTTCATCAGCCCTCACCACTCCATCCAATAATTCCAAGGTTGAATCAAACGTATCGCATGATTACTTCAAGCGAAGAGTAACTTCCTTGGAACTTCGCTCCACGCTTGGAGTATGTTGAGGGCATGGAAGATGCACGGGAATCCGTCGGGCCTCGCTGGCTCGACGCTGACGAACAGCAGCAGTGGTACGCGTTCGCCTATGTGCTGACCCAGCTGCCGGCCGCGCTGGAGGCGCGGATGCAGCGGGACGCGGGCATCGCCCACTTCGAATATGTCGTGATGTCCGCGCTGTCGATGGCGCCGGAGCGCACCCTGCGGATGAGCGAGGTCGCCCAGTACGCCGGAAGCACGCTCTCAAGGCTGTCCAACGTGGTCATCCGCCTGGAGAAGCGCGGCTGGGTACGCCGGCATCCCGACCCCTCCGACGGCCGCTCCACCCTCGCCACCCTCACCGATGAGGGCATGAACAAGGTCGCCGCCGCGGCCCCCGGACATCTCGACGCGGTGCGCAGCCTGGTCTTCGACCCGCTCACCAAGGCTCAGCGGCGTCAGCTCGGAGCCGTGTCCCAGCGGATGCTCGACGCCCTCAAGGCGCCGTGCCCCACCGACTGGGCGCCGCCCGGCACCGGCTCGCCGGAGCCGGCCGACCGGGACTGAGCCCGCATCACATCCCGCGCCCTCGCCCGGCCGGGACCCGCGACCATCCCTCGTCAAGGAGCACGTATGCCCACCATCGCCATCGTCGGAGCCGGACCGGGCCTGGGCCTGTCCATCGCCAGGGTCTTCGGCGGCCACGGCTTCGACGTCGCCCTGATCTCCCGCACCAAGACCAACCTCGACGCACTCGTCGACGCACTCTCCGAGGCCGGCATCACCGCGGAAGGCTTCCCCGCCGACGTGGCCGACCCCGCCCAGGTCACCAGCGCGCTCGACGCGGCGATCACGCGGTTCGGCGGGATCGACGTCCTGGAATTCTCCCCGCACGCGGGCCTGTCCATGACCTCGCCCAAGGAAGTGACCGTCGACACCCTGCGACCGCAGATAGACAGCCTCCTCTACGGCGCGGTCGCCGCCGCCCAGACCGTGCTGCCCGGGATGCTCCGGGCCGGATCGGGCACCCTGCTGTTCACCACCGGCGGCGGCGCCATCACCCCGTACCCGATGCTCGCCACCGCCAACATCGCCCAGGCGGGGCAGCGCAATTGGGCCGTCAACCTCCACAACACCCTTGCCGGCGAAGGCATCTACGCGGCCAACGTGGCCATCAACCTGATGATCGGCACCGAGGCCCCCGAAGGCGTCCCCCACCGCGCACCCGACGACATCGCCCTCGACTACTGGGCCCTTCACACCGACCGCACCCAGGCCGAACACCTCATCGGCGCCTGACCGCGGCACCCCGACGACGGGCAGCCACCGGTCTCCGCCTTGAGGCCCGGGCTCAGTACCTGCGTGCCGGGGTCGGCGTGCCCCAGCTCGTCAGGAGGCGGAGGTTCTCCGCTGTCGGGGAGGCGGGGCCGGCGTGGTGGATCGTGAGGGTCTGGTCGGAGCCGTCCGGGAGTTGGAGGGTCTCGTAGGAGAGCGTGAGGTCTCCGACCAGGGGGTGGTGGAGGCGGGTCGTGCCGTGGTGTTGTTCCTTGACGTCGTGGCGGGCCCAGAGGCGGCGGAAGTCGTCGCTTCCGGTGGAGAGTTCGTCCACCAGTGACCGCAGCCCCGGGTCGTCGGGGCGGCAGCTCGCGTGCAGGCGCAGGGCGCCCACGGCGGCTGCCGCCTGTGGTTCCCAGTCCGTGAACAGCCTTCGGGATCCGGGGCGCAGGAACACCAGCCGCGCCCAGTTCCGTTCCCGGGGCGGCAGTTGGTCCCAGTCGCCGAAGAGTGCCGCCGCCGTGCGGTTCCAGGCCAGGAGGTCCGAGCGCCAGCCCGTTACGTACGCCGGTACGCCGTCCAGGGACGTCAGCATCTCCCGCAGCGCGGGCCGTACCCGCTCCTGGGACGGCAGGGGCGCGGCCTGTCTGTTCGTCCGGTGGCACTTGGCCAGACGGGTGAGGTGTTCGTGCTCGGTGTCCGTCAGCCGCAGGGCGCGGGAGAGCGCGCCCAGGACCTCCGGCGACACGTTGTGACCCCTGCCCTGCTCAAGGCGGGTGAGATACGCGACCGACACCCCGGCGAGCTGCGCCAGCTCCTCGCGCCGCAGGCCCGGCACCCGGCGGTGGCGCCCGTACGCCGGCAGGCCCACGTCCTGCGGG
This sequence comes from Streptomyces panacea, assembly GCF_040560175.1. NCBI lineage: Bacteria > Bacillati > Actinomycetota > Actinomycetes > Kitasatosporales > Streptomycetaceae > Streptomyces > Streptomyces panacea. Next base: position 18,890 of record NZ_JARJHW010000050.1, on the reverse strand, counting down.
GTCAGCCGCGCCCTGCGGGTACGCAGGAACGCGCCTGTCTCGGCGTGGGGGTCCAGCGGGTCCCTCTCCGGGGCGTTCATGGGTCAGGACGGTACGCGCGCCGGCCGCGCCGTGGGTGTTCCTGTCAGTAGCAGGAACCGCCGTCGCACGTACAGCGGAGACCTGGCAGGCCCCGGTCCCACGGGTGAGGCTCGCGGCATCCACCGCGAGTCATCCACTGTGAGGGGACACGTCTCATGTCAGGCAGCCCGGCCACGAGTGAACGACAGGGGGAGTCACGCCGCTGGCCCGCGCGGCTGTGGGTCTCGCTGCTGATCTTCAGCGGGGTGATCCTGCTCGACGGTCTCGACATCTCGATGATCGTCGTCGCCATCCCCGAGATCCAGCACGAGCTGGGGATGAGCACGGCCACCGCCCAGTGGCTGGTGAGCGCCTACATCCTGGCGTTCGGCAGTTTCCTGTTGCTGGGCGGGCGGGTCGCGGACCTGTTCGGCAGGCGGCGGGTGCTGGTGATCTCGATGGGCGCGTTCGCCGTCGTGTCGCTGTTCGGCGCGCTCGCCGACGACGGTGTCCTGCTGATCGTCTCGCGCTTCGTCAAGGGCATGGCGGCCGGCTTCGCCGCGCCCGCGGCCATGTCGCTGCTGACCACGACCTTCCCCGAGGGCCCGCAGCGCAACAAGGCGTTCGGGATCTTCAACGTCTTCGAGGCGTCGGGGTACTCCTCCGGGCTGCTCGTCGGCGGGCTGCTCGCCGGGCTCAACTGGCGGGCCATCTTCATCCTGCCGATCCCGCTCTCCGTACTGCTGCTGATCGGCGCGCTGCGCTTCCTGCCGCCGGACCCGCCCCGTACGGAGCGCCCACGGCTCGACATCGGCGGCGCGCTCACCCTGCTCGCCGGCATGCTGCTCCTCGTCTTCACCGTGGTCTCCGCGGCCGATGCCGGCTGGTGGTCGTGGCGGACGGTCGGCGGGATCGCCCTGTCCGGGCTGCTGCTGGCCGGGTTCCTCGCGATCGAGCGGACCGTGCGGGAGCCGTTGATCCGGCTGGGCATCTTCCGTAACCGGGGGCTGGTCACCGCCAACATCAGCATCGCGCTGCTGTACGGGGGTGCCATGGGCTTCCAGTTCGTGATGGCCCTCTACCTCCAGGACCTGGAGGGCTGGCGGCCGTGGCAGATGGCGCTCGTCCTGCTGCCCGCCGGGCTCATGGTGGTCGTCATCGGGCCCAAGTTCGGCGCCCTGATGAACAGGTTCGGTGTGAACAAGATCCTGATGGCCGGGCTCGTCGCCTTCCTGCCCTGCTATCTGCTGATGCTGCGCATCGGTCCGGAGCCGGATCTGTGGACGGTCCTGCTGCCCGCGTCGCTGCTGTGGGGCGTGGGGTTCGCGCTCAGCATCGCGACGCTGATGGTCGCCGGGACCAGCGGGGTGCCCGACGAGGAGCAGGGGCTCGCCGCGGGGATGCTCAACAGTTCGCTCCAGGTCGGCGGCGCGTTCGGACTCGCCGTCGTGACGGCGGCGATCATGCCCGGCACGGAGCTGTCCATGCTGCGGCCGGGACTGGTGGTCATCCTCCTCTTCGGGGTCCTGACGCTGCTGGCCCAGCTGATGCGCAAACCCGCCTCACACGGCGGGCGGAAAGGGAGCTGACCGGGGGCGGGCGGGGCGCGGCGAGGATGCGCGCCCGCCCGTCGTCGCCGTCCCCACACAGCGGCGTCACCAACTGCCTTATCGGTAAAGGTTGTTGACTATCCGCCGATCCTCTGGCCAGGGTTCTGCTGGACAGCGGCGCGGACTCGGAGTGATCATGTCTCTGCTGAGACGCGATATTCGGCATTCGAGACCGTGCGTACGAGACCGTGAGGATGAGTCAGCCGGATGGCAGTTCCGCTTCGACTATCTGACCGCGCCGCCCCGGTCGCCCGGGGAGGGCTCAGCTCGTGACCCCTCCTGACAAGAACGAGCACCCCGTCGAGACGGCGGTCGAGACGACGGTCGGGACTGCTGCCGGGACCTCTCCGGGGGCCACTGCCGCGACCACGGCGGGGAAGTCGGCCGGGCGGGCCGCCGAGCGGTCCCCCGGCCACCCCGAGCAGCGCCCGCCGACCCTCCTGCGGGTGCTGCTCGAACGACTCAACTGGGCCAGGTTCGCCGTCTTCGACGTGCAGTTCGGCCTCGCCGCCCGCCGCGCCGCGAAGGAGTACGGCAACAGCCGCGTCGGCAACGTCTCCGTCTCCCGGATCACCTTCAAGCGGTGGCTGGCCGGCACGCAGTCGCCCCAGGGCGACGCCGCGACCGTCCTCGCGTACATGCTCGGCGTCGAGGTGGACCTGCTGCTCCAGCGCGTACCCAGCCGCGAGGTGGTTCCCGCACGGCTGCCGCACGGTTCGTCGCTCGCCACCGCCCGCTCGATGGACGCCCTGTGGTCCAGTTCCTCGCTCTCCCCCTCGGAGGCGGCGGCCGGCACGGGCGGGCTCTGGTATCTGGACGGTCTGCGGATCTTCGACGGTACGGCGGTGCCCGCCCAGATGTACGAGGCGACGTCGCAGGACGACGTCGTGTCGATCGCTGTCGAGGAGAATCCCCATCTACGCGCGTTCGTGCAGCCCGCGCGTCGCGCCTTGCTGCTGGCCTCGCTCGGCGGCAGCGGCGGCGAGGGGCTTTTCGTGCTCGATTCCGCCCGCGCGCGCTACCAGCTGGACGCCGATCCGCGCGGGACGCTGCCGATACCGAAGCCGTACCGGCTGGACGATCTGACCTTCGGCATCCTGTGGGCGATGCTCAACCTGGAGGACAGCCTCCTCGCGGACGACCACATCCTCGACAGTGAACAGCGGGAGCTGGAGAGCCACTTAGCGATGCCCCGCTCAGCCGTGGCACGTTCGGCGGTACCCGAACTGTCCCGGGTGGGAGCGGCCTGGCTGGGCTCGTACTTCTGCGCGCTGCACATCGACCGCCATCTCGGCGAGGTGACCGAACCGCCCTTCTTCTGGACGCGTGAGCAGACGGGCGAGGAAGGCGCGGCCTGGCTGTTCTTCCGGCACAAGCACGAGCACCTCACCCGCACGGCGGCTCGGCGCGCCGATCCGTCCGTCCGGCCGGGGCACGCGTTCTGCATACCGGAACAGCCCGTCAGGGACAGCGAGCCCTACGAACGGATCCTGCTCTTCCTCACCGTCGCCCTGATGGAGATGCACGGACTGACCGTGTGGGTCTGCGCCGAGGAGGAGTACTCGCAGATCGACGAATTCGTCCTGGCACCCGACGACCGGGTGATCGTGGCCAACTGGCTCCGCTCGGACGGTATCTGGCGTGTCGGCACTACGGATCAGCGGTCCCAGGTCCGTACGTACACCCAGGCGATCGACCATGCCCGCGCACACAGCGTGATCGACGGGCCCTCGTCGGCGCACCGGCTGCGGGCGCTGGCAGACTACTTGTCGCTCGACTGGGCCTGGCTGCTCCGCCGCTGCCAGGAGTTGGGGGCGTACGGCAGCTCCGGCATGCTCCGGCCGCGCAGCCGGCTGCTCAGCATGGATCAGCTGGACGAGGTCCTGCGCTTCGTCGGTGAACTCGACGCGAAGTGATACCGAACGGGGCAGGGCGCCGGGGCGTAGGGCTCGAAACACGGCGCTCGATACACGGCGCTCGGAACACGGCGCCCGGAACACCGCACCGGGGACGTGGCCCCGGAGGGGAAATGACATCGGACCGGAATGACGCCGGGCCGGGCCGAAGTGACCCGCGTCACGGAACCCCGCGTTCAGCTCAAATTCCGCTGACGGCAATTCACGGTCGCGTTCACCAATTCTCCCCCTCGTGAAGGTCGAGCATGATTGAACTACCTTGCGGTCGGGCAGAGTTGAGGAGAGGATTCCAATGCGTGCTTTGAGTGGTTGCTCCTCAAGCCCTGCTCAAGTTCTCCTCACGAGCGGCCCCATACCGATCGCCGTACCCGGCGTTATCGATCGTTTGGCGGTCGCATCTCCGTCGCGCCCTGCCGACGGGCCCTTTGTGTTCGAGCCAATAGCCGCTTTTGCGCGGTTCACATTGTGAAGCCACTGGGGTCAAGCGACCGCTGAACGACCCCTTCCGCCCGTGGCGGCGAACAGGCCCACGCACCAAGCTTGTTACGGCTCTTAATGACGCTGGCATGTGCCTGTCCCAGGCAATCGCCCGTCCCTCAAATGAAGGCCCTTGGATGACTCAGCGGTTGGCGGCGGGAGCACGAGGGCCGGTCGTGGCGGAGGCAGTCGCCTTTTCAACACGCCTCCGACGGGCGGCATGCCGGTCGAATCAAGGGCTCTGGCGGACCTCGGTCCACAGAGGGTGCCGGTGATAGCATCCCCGCATCCGTGATCTTGATCCACTAGCCTCAGACGCTGTTTCGCGGTCGGCGCCCCGCACTCCACCCAACAGCGGCCGGGCGGCGCCGAGCAGCAGTGTCGCGGGTCCTCGCGAGGTGCATCCGTCGCCGTCCGCATGACATGCGCCGGGAAAGGTTTCCATGATTCAAGACGCACTTGTGTGGTGCTTGGTTGCGGTGGCGGCGATAGCCGTTGTCGCGGTCGTGGCACTCGCAGCCCGCAACAGAGCGCTGGGGGCCAAGAAAGAGCAGAGCGACGCCGAGCTGAGGCGCCAGCTTCACATATCCGACAGCCAACTCCAGCTCTCGCGAGCCGAGTTGCAGAGATTCACGAACGATCTGGACAGAACTCTCCGAGAGGCCCAGGAAGCGGCCGAGGAGAACACCAAGGCGGTCCTCAAGGGCGCCGCCAGCTTCCTGCAGAGCCTCGCGGCGGAGCAGACGACGCTCCTGGACGACGTGCAGCGGAAGTACGGCGGCCACGCCGTGCTCAGCGACCTGCTGGAAGTGAACCACGCCAACGCGCAGATGGCGCGCAAGGCGCAGGGCATCGCCGTCATGTGCGGCGCGCCGCTCGGCCGCCGCAAGAGGGCCGCCAGCGTCTACGACGTGGTGCGCAGCGCCCAGGGGCAGATCCGCAACTTCCACCGGGTCTCCGTCATGCAGCAGACCGGCCTCGCGCTGAAGGCGTCCGCGGTCGCTCCCGTGGCCCTCGCCGTGGCCGAACTGCTCGACAACGCCGCCAGCTTCTCCCAGCACGACGCGCCGATCGAGATCACGTTCCAGCGGATCCAGAACAACCTGTGCATCGTCATCGACGACGCCGGTGTCAGCATGAACGACGAGGACCGGCTGCGAGCGACCGAGCTGCTCTCCGGCGACATCGTCCCGCGGCTGTCGCAGCTCGGGAACCAGCCGAAGTTCGGCTTCCCGGTGATCGGTCTCATCGCGCGGCAGTACGGCTTCCGGGTGGATGTCACCGGAGTCTCCCGGTACGGCGGCGTCCGGGCCGTCGTCCTGTTGCCCGAGGAGCTGTGGACCGTGGAGGAGACACCGTCGGCTTACGAGGCGCCCGTCAGCAACATCCTGCGCACCGAGGGGCGACCGCACAACGGGTCACGTACGACGCACGGCCTGCCGAAGCGCGGGGCGCGCCAGGCGCCCATCGCGAGCGTGCCCGACCCCGAAGGCCCCCCGGCGCCCCGGGCCCCCGAGGAGCCCAGCCGATTCTCCGGTCGCAGCCTGGGGGCCTTCCAGCGCGGCACGCTTTCCGGCCGCAACCTTGATGCCACGCCGCTCGAAGGGTCCGAAGACACATGACCGCAGACCTGTCGTGGATGCTTGAGGACATCGTGCACAACGTGCCCCGGGCACGGCACGCCGTCCTGCTGTCTGCGGACGGCCTCCCCCGTGGCGCCACGGAGGGCCTGGGCGAGAAGGACGTGCGTACGGTCTCGGCCGCCATGGCCGGGATGCAGTCGCTCAGCCGTGCCACGGCCCACTTCGCCGGTCCCGAGGAGGACCGGCGGTGGAACCAGACGATCATCGAGTTCTCCCACGGGTGGAGCTTCCTGATCGGGGCGGGACAGGGGGCCTATCTGGCCGCCGCCGCGGCGCCCGATGTGGACATGCAGCAGATTTCCTTCCGTATGCAGCGCCTTGTCGCCCGGCTGGGCAACAACCTCACCTCGCCGCCGAGGCTGAAGGCCGAGGACGACGCGGGTGCCGGGGTCAGCGGGCCCACCAGGCGTGAGGGCAGACGCGATTCGGGATTCGTGCTCGCCGACCTCGACCGGGTGATCGACGAGGTGCAGGGCGCCCGGCACGCCCTGCTGTTGGGGTCCGACGGTCTGCCCCGGGGCTCGACCAGCGGGATGAACAGGGACATGGCGGACACGATAGCCGCGGCCATGACGGGCATCCACGCGTACAGCAGGGTCACCTCGCAGTTCGCCGGCGCCCTGGAGGACGCCGAGTGGCGGCAGACGGTCATCGAGTTCCAGCACGGCTGGATCTTCCTGATGGCCGCCGGGCCCGAGGCGTTCCTGGCCGCCGCCGCCCAACACGACTGCGACATCGAGAAGTTCACCACGCGTCTGCACGAGGTGGTGCCGAGACTGACCACGCCGGCAGCACGGGGAGAGAGGGCGGGCCATGCCTGACGAGCCGGAGCAGGAGCTGGAGCTGACGTCCCCGTTGGTCCCTCTCTTCGTGATCACGAACGGGCGGGCCCTGCCTCCGGCCCACCAGTTCGAACACACCACCCTGGTCATGGCGGCACCGGGCACGTCGGCGGCGTCGCGCACCCTTTCCCCCGAGGTGGGCCAGGTCCTGGACCTGGTCGCCGACGGTTTCCTGTCCGTGGCCGAGGTGGCCGGGCACACACACCTGCCGCTGGGCATCGTGCGCATTCTGCTGGCGCAGCTGGAGGAGGGCGGCCTCATCCTCGTGAGGAGGGCGGTACCGCGCGCCGAACGTGTCGACAGAGAGCTGGTCAGCGCCGTGCTCGAGGGCCTCAAGAATCGATTCGGAGCGTAACGCGTGTACCTGGATCCGGACGTCTCCCAGACGGTGAAGATCCTCATAGTGGGGCACTTCGGAGTCGGAAAGACCACCTGCATCGCGAGTCTCTCCGAGATCGAGCCGCTGCGGACCGAAGAAGAGATCACCGAGGCCAGCGAGGGTTTCGACGACCTCTCCGGCACACCCCACAAGAAGACCACCACCGTGGCCATGGACTTCGGCCGCCTCACCCTCAGTGACTCGCTCGTCCTCTATCTCTTCGGAACGCCCGGACAGGAGCGCTTCAAGGAGATGTGGGAGGAGTTGTCCCGCGGCGCGCTCGGCGCACTGGTCCTCGTCGACCCCGAGCGGCTGCACGAGTCCTTCCCCGTCCTGGACCTGGTCGAGAGCTTCGGCCTGACGTACGCCATCGGCGTCAATCACTTCGAGGGCAACACGGACTACCCGCTCGAAGAAGTCCGCGAGGCGCTGAACCTGACCGCCGACACCCCCGTCGTCAAGTGCGACGTACGCGACGAGGGCTCATCGGCGCCGGCGCTCATCACCCTCGTCCAACACCTCATGTCCCAATTCGGCTAGGAGCGCCACCATGCAACAGCCGCTTGACGCCCAAGAGATACCCCCAGGCTGCCCCGCCCACGGGAACGTCCCGCTGTACGGCCCCGCCTTCGGAGCCGACCCCGACGGCCACTACGCGCACCTGCGTTCGTTCGGCCCGAGCGCGCCCGTGGACATCGCCCCGGACGTCCAGGTCGAGCTGATCACCAGCTACGACGCCGCCCTGTACGTGTTGCAGAATCCCGCGTCCTTCGTCCGCGACTCGCGTCGCTGGAAGGCGCTGAACGAGGGCCGTGTCCCCGCGGACAGCCCGGCGCTGCCGATGATGAGCTACCGCCCCAACGCGCTGTTCAGCGACGGCGCGGCCCATGCCCGGCTGCGCCAGGCGGTCACCGACAGTCTCGCCACGGTCAACGAGCTCCAGCTCGTGCGGCAGACACAGCAGTCCGCCGACTACCTGATCAGCCGCTTCAGCTCCGAGCCCCGCGGCCAGGCCGAGGTGATGGCCGACTACGCCCAGCCGCTGCCACTGCTGGTCTTCAGCGAGCTGTTCGGCTGCCCGCCCGAGATCGGCGACCGCGTGATCGCCGGGATCAGCGGCATCTTCGAGGGCACCCCCGGCGCCGACGAGGTGCTGGGCGGGGCACTCACCGAGCTGATCGCTCTCAAGCGGCGCCGTCCGGCGGCCGACCTGACGACCCGTCTGATGGAGCACCCGGCTCAGCTGACCGACGAGGAGGTGCTGCACCAGCTCGTGACGCTGCTCTCCGGCGGCACCGCGCCTCTGACCGCCGTCATCGGCACCAGCAGCGCGCTCTACCTGGACGAGGAATGGCAGAGCGGGCTGCCGGTCGAGGACGCCATCGCCCAGAGCCTGTGGAACTACGCGCCGATCGCCAACTACGCGGCCCACTACCCGATCCACGATGTCGAGCTGGGCGGCAGGGTGGTCCGGGCCAACGACCCGGTGCTGATCTCCTTCGCCGCGGCCAACACCGACCCCAAGCTGACCGAGCACCGCCAACAGCTCAGCGCGAAGGCGCACTTGGCCTTCGGGGCGGGTCCGCACGCGTGCCCCGCCAAGGACCCGGCGTTCGTGATCGCGGTCGCGGCCGTCGAGGCCCTGCTCAACCGGCTGCCCGATGTCGAGATGCGTGTCCCGTTCAAGACCCTCGCCTGGGCGCCGTCTCCGTGGAGCCGCTCGCTGGTGACCGTCCCGATCCGCTTCAGCCCCCGAACGGTGCCGTCGATGGCCGCTGGGCGCGGCCAGCCCCAGACGCCCCAGCAGCAAGGAGGCGCCGAACAGCACTCCGGCGCCCAGGCGCCCCGGTCGACGTCGTCCTCGGCGCCGCAGCACAAGGGGGGCATGTTCAGCCGATTCCTGGCATGGACGAGGGGGGAGTGATTTAAGTAACCCTCTGAGACCCCTGTGTTAGTGGATGCCTCAACATCGATGCGGGTAGGCCTCGGGTTGGTTCTCTGAAAGGGGCCCCCAACATGGGAGTTGTCACAGCTCCGTCGTACAGCCGCAGGGAATCCGCCTCCCTCTTCTCGCGTCTTCGGACGACGAGGGGGCAGGCGGATCCCTTCCCGATATACGAGGAGCTGCGATCGAGGGGCGAGGTCAACCCGGCCCCCTGGGGCGGCTCTTTCGCGACAAGTTTCGAGGTCTGCGACCAGGTGTTGCGCAGCCGCGACTGGTTGGAGCCCGACGGGGCCTGGCGCGAACGGCAGGGATCGGGTACGCGGTGGAACGCCTCCTCCTCGCAGGAGATGAGCCACACGATGGCCGCGCTCAATCCCCCGGACCACACACGGGTGCGCCGGGCGGCCGGCACGTTCGACCGGACCGCCGTGGAGCAGATCGGCCGGACCGTGAGCCGGACGACGGATCAGCTCCTGGACACCCTTGCGGCGCGTTTAAACGATGGTGAGGCCGACTTCGCGGCCCTGGTGGGCGAGGAGCTGCCGGTCGCCACCATCGGCGACTGGCTCGGGCTGCCGGCCGCCGACTGGCCTCGTCTGCGGCAGCTGACCCACGACCAGGTCTTCACCCAGGAACTGCTGCCCTCCGCGAGCCAGTTGGCCGGGTCCGACGTGGCCACCGCCGAACTGCGCACCTACTTCATGGAGTTGGTACGCGAGCGGCGCACCCGCCTCGGGGACGATCCCGTGTCCCGCTGGATACGGACGTGGGACGGCATCGAGCCCGACCGCGACAAGGCCGACGAAGCGGTCTACTTCCTGGCCCTGTTCGTGCTTCTGGCCGCTCTGGAGACCACCGCGACACTCCTGACGACCATGACGCTCCTCCTCGTCGAGCGCCCGGAGCGCTGGGCCCTCGTCGCCGACCGCCCCGACCTCGTGCCGGCGTTCGTGGAGGAGACGCTCCGCTACGACCCGCCCACCCATGTCATCAGCAGGGTCGCCGCGCGGGACTGCGTCCTGGGCGGCAGGGAGATAGGCAAGGACGAGATGGTCCACCTCATGGTGGGAGCGGCGCACCGGGACCCGGCCAGGCACAAGGACCCCGACCTGTTCGACCCGCTGCGCAAGCCCGCCCACCTCGCCTTCAGCGGAGGCATCCACTACTGCCTCGGCGCGCCGCTGGCCCGGCTGGAGGCCCAGATCCTGCTCCGTCAACTGATACGGCGCTTCCCCCGCCTCACCCTCGTGCGCAGCCCGTCGATGGCGCCCCGGGTGGCGTTCCGGCGCCTGCTGAACTTGGATGTCGCCCTCGCATGACGAAAACCAGACGTACGCTCGTCGGCCCCGCCCGCGGGGAGATAGGTGTCGAGCAGGACGGTCCCGTGCTCCATGTCCGGCTCAACCCCCGGGAGGAGCAGGACGACGTGCTCGACGTCGCCTCCCTCGACAATCTGCTCCGCCTGCTCGACGAGCTCCACGAGCGCCCGGACATCCGCGTCCTGACGCTGTCGTCCCTGGGCGCGGACTTCTGCCTGGGCTCCGACCGCAACGAGTACCAGGACGCGCTCGCGGCGGACCCCACGGGAGGGGAACTGCGGCGCATCGCGGACAAGGCCCACCGGCTGTGCCAGGCGCTGGAGAACACCCACGCGGTCACCATCGCCCGGCTGCACGGCTCCGTGATCGGTGCCGGGCTCGCGCTCGCCTCGTTCTGCGACCTGCGCGCGGGCGCGGACACCAGTCGCTTCCGAATGCCGGAGGTCGGCATCGGGCTCCCACCCGCCTGGGGAGGTGCCATGGGCCGCCTGGTCTCCGAAGCCGGGTCGGCCAGGATCCGCGAACTCATGCTCACCTGCGACGTGTTCGACGCGGCCACCGCCCACCGGCTCGGTCTCCTGCACAAGACCGCCCCGCTGGAGAAACTGGACGAGGTCGTCGCGGCCTGGACACGGCCGCTCGTACGGCGCTCGCCCGAGGCACTCGTCCTGACCAAGCGCATGCTCGCCGGCTACGCGAAGGCCGACCGGACGGCGGACGTCTCCCTGCTCGACTCCCACCTGCTGGCGGCCCAGCTCAGTCAGCACCAGGCGCGGGGCGCGGCCGGAGCCCGGTGAGAAGCGGGCGCGGGTGAACGGCGGCCTCGGAGTCCCTGTGCGGGAGGTGTGCGGGGACTCAGAGGCGCCGGTTCTCGTTTCACGGTTGCTCCGGGCAGGACGCTGCGAAGGGCCACGAGACGTCTGCGGGCTACTCGGGCACGCTCCGGGCACTCGGGGACTCCGGACGGGCGCCGTAGGACACCGCCGCGACCAGATCGTCCTCGGTGAACCGGACGGCCATGGTGCGCCCGTCCCGCTCGCCGTACACGTGCCGCCCGTCGGACGACTCGTGGGTCTCGAACCCGTGGCGCCGGAGATATCCCGCCACCGTGAGCCGCGGATCGTACGGGAACAGGCTCAGCACCCGGTCGAGCAGACCCGACACCACGAGCGCGCCGCCGTCGAAGGCGGCCTCCGGGACTCCGGCGTCGTCGACGAGCACGAAGGCACGGGCACCGGACTCCAGCGGCAGGCTCGCGAAGCCACGGGTGCCCAGGGCGCCCAGGCTCAGCAACGCGAGCCGCCGGGCGGCCAGTTCGGGATCGGGGAACCCGGCCAGTTCCAGCCGGGGTGTCACGAACTCGTAGATCTGGTTGCGCTCCCCGAACTCCCGCAGCCAGTTGGCGAGCGTCAGCCGCGACGACCCGGGCGGGTGCGTCCGCTCGTTCGCCCAGGCCCACAGCCAGCTGCCGTCGTGTCCGAGCGAGCCCAGCGGCGACTGATGCACCGTCACGTCTCCGACGCGCAGGGTACTCACCTCGTCACTGAGCAACCAGGCACCGCCGACGGGCTGATACCGCTCGTAGACGCCCAACTGCTCCACGGCACCGGCGGCGTAGTGCGCGCCCGCCTCCTCGAACATCCGGCTGAAGCGGTCGTTGGGCTGCACGGGTGCCGGCATGGGGGGCGGGGCCTCTCGACTCGTCGTACGGAACGGCAAGCGTAGGACCTTCGGACATCGCGGTGCAGCGGCGGTGCGACGCGGCGGCGGCCACCAGACGGTGTGCTCGAACTCGGGGAGCAGGGAGGTCAGCAACCGCGCCACAGGGCCACGACGATCGAGCCGCCGACGGCGGTGACCGCGATGACGTACAGGAGCTGGGCCCTGGCATCGCTCATTGGTTCCTTTCCCTGGCCCGTTCGTCTTGTTGGTGCTCTTCGTGGAGGTCGGCGAACGAGCGGGTGGTCTCGGCCAGAGCGCGCATCAGCTCGTACGCGTGCAGGGGCGGGGTGGTCACGTCGAAGGTGTCGCAGAGTGTGAGTAGCCGGTAGGCGTCCCCGTGGAGCGCGAGTGTCGGCGGGGCGTCGGCGTCCCCGTCGTATTCGCTCAGCAGGAGCTGGAGATGACCGCGGAGTTCGCGTGTGGTCACCTCCACCCAGGCACGCTCGGGCAGGGGGAGCCGGAGAGTGAGGGCGTCGGCGACCGTGCGGGAGATGGTCGCGAGGTCGATCGGGTGGTCGACGGGGTGGCGGCGCCTGAGGGCGGCGAGGAGACGGCGGAGCGTCTGCGAGTCCTGGGCGAACCTCGGCGCCCGGTGACGCCAATGCGCGCCGGGCGTACGGCGGTTGAACGTCATGAGGTGGACGCCTCCGCCCTGGCGACCGTGCACCAGGTACAGGTCCCGCGCCGGCCCCAGGCGCGGGCGAGCGCGGCGACGAGCAGTATCCCCCGGCCGGTCTCGTCGTCGGTTTCCGGGTCACGGACCTCGATCCGTGCGGGGGAGCCGTCATCCACCTCGATGAGCACGTCGCCGCTCCGGTCGTACGAGAGCGAGAACCGGACGCGTTCGGTGCGGCTGTGCACAACAGCGTTGGTGACGATCTCGCTGACGAGGAGCTGCGCGGTCTCGACCGCGTCCTGTCCGATGCCGCCCTCCCGCAGAAGCGCGCCGGTGACACGGCGCAGATGCGCGACGCGGCGGGTGTGGGGGCGGAACGAGATGTTGAGGCGGACGGCGTCCCGTATGTCGACTGCGGCGGGCGGGGCGAGAGTTGCGCTACGCGTGATGGGGGGCATCGGGAGTCCTTGTCGTCGAATCTCCGCGCTCACGGAATGCGTTGAAGTGACTGCGTTGGGTGAGCTGCGGGTATAGCCTCGCATCAGGGCGGGAGCCCCGGAAGTGTTCTGCTGGAATTGCGCGAACAAGTTCTATTGTGAATTTCCGTTGGTAGCGGGGCCGTTCACTGCCAGGCGACAACTCCCGCTCTGACGCAGAACGTCGCCGGCAGACGCGAAATTTGCGCCTGAGCTGTGCTCAGGGAGGAGAACGGACGATGACGGATACAAGGGCGACGCCCACGCTGTGTCGCTTGCAGCTCGGCAATGAGCTGCGCCAGATCCGGTTGAAGGCAGGGTTGACGTCAACTCATGTTGTGAAGAAGCTCCTTTGGAGCCCCTCCAAGCTGACCCGGTTGGAGACGGGAGACAACGCGACCGTCGAGCCCTCCGACATCATGGCGCTCTGCCAGGTCTATGGCGTTGACGAGGCGACGGCCGAACAGCTCAAGGAGTATGCGGCGGTCACCAAGACGAAGCGTGAATGGTGGCAATCGACGCTGTATCGCCCAATCATCGGCCCCGGCCCCAAGGCGGTCCTTGGCCTGGAATCCTCGGCCGCTGCCCTGCACGCCTACAACTCGGAGTACGTTCCGGGTCTGTTCCAGACTGCGGACTATGTACGGGTGCTCCACCGGCATTCCCACAAGGGACGGCCAGAGGAGGACATCGACCGTATGGTCGAATTGCGGCTGAGGCGACAGAAGGTACTTCGCCGGGATCCACCACTGAAGTTCGCTGTAGTCATCAACGAAGCGGTGCTGCTCCGACAGGTGGGAGGCCCTTCGCTCATGAAGGCACAGCTGGCCCGAATGGTCGAGGCCGCTTCCGAGCCGAACGTCAAGGTCCAGGTTGTGCCCTTCAAGGCCGGCCTTCATCGCTCGATGAACGGAGCGTTCACCACTTTCCGCTTCCCGGATAGCCTCGCCCTGAAGCCCATCGTGTATCTGGAGCACTTGGCCGACCACTGGGTGCTGCGGCGTAGCGAACATGTGGAGGCGTACGAGGACGCCTTCAACGAGTTGCAAGCTCTGTCTCCGGGACCGCAGGAGTCTCTGAGCATGATCGAGAGCGCAATGAAGGAGCTTTGATTCGCATGGCAACCATGGCTGACGCGCTTTCCGGCGCCGACTGGTTCAAGTCGAGCTACAGCAACGACGGCAACGGCCAATGCGTCGAAGGCGCCCAACTCCCCTGCGGAGCCATGGCCGTACGCGACTCCAAGAACCCCCATGGCCCCGCCTTCATCCTCACCGGCGGCGCCTGGACGGCCTTCGTCCGCGCCCTCGCCGAGGGCGAGTTCTAGGCTCCGCGCCGCCCGCCGGGCCGGCGCGGAGCCGGTGGATCAGTCGTCGAGGGCGTGCAGGACGCGCTTCAGGTCCACGAACTTGAAGTTCGTGGCGTCCCGGTCCGGCTCGCCCGGCTTGTCGGCGCCGTCCTGGACGACGAGCAGGCCGTTCGGGTACTTCCTGCCGAGCGGCTCGTTGAGGACGGCGGCGCCGTCGCTCTCCTCGGTGCCGTCCAGGGTCTCGGAGGCGGCGGTCACCTTGAAGCCGCCCTCGTACCCGTTCTTCTCGCGGTCGTAGGCGGCGAAGCTGTTGTCGCCCTGGCTGGAGGCGAGCAGGTAGTCGTCGCCGCGCTCGCGGTGAATCAGGGTGAGGCCCTCGACGTCCGCCGACAGGCGCTTGCCGCCGTAGCCCGGGTCCTCTCCAGGGGCGCACTCCTCCGTCTCCTCGTCGTAGGTGCCCGGCACCCCGTATTCGCGGACCTTGTCGATCAGCTTCGGCGTGCCCTTCAGGTCGGCGCCCAGGCGCCAGATGCCCACGCTCTCCTGGCCCGCGTAGAGCGTGCCGGTTTCAGGGTCGATGACCATGCCCTCGACCTGGGGCTGTTCGCCCGGCTCGCCGCACGGGGTCCATGTCCCGCCATTCGGCAGCTTGAACTCGGCAGGGAGCTTGAGCGTGCGCACCGTGCGGTAGGAGACCGTGCCGTCGGCGCCCGCGGTCAGTTCCAGCAGACGCAGCGCGGTGCGCTCGCGTTGGCTGACCACCGCGTACGAGCGCTTGCTGGCCGGGTCGGTCCAGGTGGCGAGGCCGTACGCGGTGCGCTGCTCGTTGATCTCCTCCTGCGAGGAGGAGAAGATCGGCGGCGCCGAGGGGTCGGTGATGTCGGTGAGCGGGGTGTGGGACCTACCGCCGTCGACACGGTAGATCCGAAGCCGGTCACTGCCTCGATCGCTGGTGACGGCCAGGTCGCTCTTGCGGGAGCCGACCTTCATGCCGTGTACGAGGTCGACGTTGTTGAACCGGCCGGGGGCGTCGTCCGGGCCGGGGGCTTCGGGCGCCGGCACCGACTGCACTTCGCGGGCGTCCAGGTCGTAGACGCGCAGGCCGCCCTCCTTGAGCGTGGCGACGACGAGGCTGCGGGCCGGGTCGGCGGGGTTGCGCCAGATCGCCGGGTCGTCGGCGTCCGCGTTGCCGCCCGCCTCGTCGTCGTACACGGCCGGAGTCTCGGCGGTCGGCTGCACGCCGGGCAGTTCGCCGGCCGCCAGGGCCGAGTGGGGCATGGCGGTGGCGAGTACGGCGAGCGCGGTGAACAGCGTGAGGCGGCCGACGGTGGTGTGCGATCGGCGAGGCTGAGTCATCAAGGTGATCCCTTTTCCTGTCACGAGCACGGCGAATCCACCATGTAGCCGTCCGGTGAAGGATCTCCCCGGAGTAGCGGAACGGTCAGTCGTCCCGGACATGAACAGCGTCGGCCGGTCCCGGACAGGATCTAGCTCCGGTGACCTTGAAAGGCGTGCGGCGGTCGCGGTGTGCGCGGGTGCGCTTCGGGTGCCCCCGGTCAGGGAGCTGTGCGCCTGGGGGTGGGAGGGAAGTAATGGCAACGTACGTCACGCAAAGGATTCAGTCAGGCACCCAGCGTGAGATCGCGCTGCTGCGTGCCTGCGTCGAAAGGGAGTTCACCATGCTTCGTCTCCGCTCGCTCGCTGTCGCTTCGGTCACCGCGATCGCCGCTCTCGGGATCGTTCCGACCACCAGCGTCGCCGTCGCACCGACCGTCGCGGCCTATTCGTGCTCGCCGGGCTACTTCTGCATCTACAGCGACTGGAACGGCGGCGGGACCCGATGCCAGTGGTCCCAGGAGAGGAAGGCCAATACCGCCGACGACTGCTCGTTCATCCAGCGCGGGGAGAACGTCCGCTCGGTGCGGAACAACACCAACCACCGGGTGCAGTACTACACGCAGACCAACTACAACTCCCGGGTCGGCTCCACCCCGTCCGGCGGGGAGGGCAACCTCCAGGGCAACTACCAGATCCGGTCGTTCAAGAGCCAGTAGCCCGGGGGCACGGGGCCGGGTTCCCGACGTCGGGTTCCCGGCTCCGGCCACGTGCTCGCGCGACCAGGCCGGCGACCGGTCAACCTCCGGTGGCCGCGCCCCACTCCCGGACCGCAGTCGCCATCGCCGCGACCGCCCGCGCGCTGCGCGCCGCGTCGCCGCGGACGGCCCGGCTCACCTCGACGTGCAGGAACGGCACCCCCTCGTCGGCGGCGAGCCTCCCCTGCTTGTTGTTCCGCCCTTCGAGCGGGCACTTGTCCTCCCAGGCCCGGCAGACCCGGAATCCGTCGTCGTCCAACGCGTCCGCGAGCGTGTGCCCTTGGGAGCGCGCCCGGTCGCCCGCGCCGGTGGAGACGACGAGATCGCGGCCGGGGACGCTGCGGTCGGCGTAGCCGTGGACCTGGATGGCGGGCATCCCACGGGCGACGAGTTCGGCGGAGATCGCGTGGAAGACGGTGTCCCGGCGGTGGGCGACATCGGCCGCGTTCCCCTCGCCCGCCCGGCGGTGGGCGCCCGCGATGACCAGGACACCGCCCGGCGCGCCGCGCAGTACGCCCGCGCCGAGCCGGTCGGTGTACGCGTCGGCGACCGGGTGCGGGACCTGGACGCTGTAGCGCGGCGCGGTGTCCAAGTCGACGTAGACCCGTCCCCAGCCGCGCCGGGTCTCGTCCGTACGGTCGGCGATCTCCGCGTACCGGCGGCCGGGCCCGTCCCCCTCGCGCGGCGCGTCGCGCACGATCCGTACGCCGAAGTCCACCTCGGCCAGCCTGCGCTCACCCTTCGCGCGCTCGCCGTCCACGTAGAGCGCGACGCCTTCGGCCAGGGCCTCGCGTTCGGCTCGGTCCGGGGGCCGGTAGCGGGAGTCGGCGACGACCCCGGTGGCGTACGAGGAGAGCCGGCGCTCCAGACCGGGCGAGGGCCCGTCGGTCGGGGCGGGGCCGGGGTTCGGGTCGTCGGTGCGGGACCTGTCGAGCGCGGGCACGACCACGGCGACCGCTGCGACCAGGAGCGCCAGAAGCACGGCGGTGCGCGACAGGTTTGCCGGTGCCGTTATCTTTTTGGTCGGATCAGGGCTCATGTTCGAGTGAAAGTATCAGGGTGAGAACACACCGAAACACGTCCATCGCAGGCATACGCCTGCCCCGGAGCACCGTCGCACTCACGCTCGCGCTTCTCGCCACGACCGCGGCCGGCTGCTCCCTCGTCGGTGGCGACAGCGACGAGGCGGGGCCCAAGGGCGACCCGTCGTTCACCGTCGCCGCCGCGGGAGACATCCTGATCCACCCGCAGCTGACTGAGCAGGCGTACCGGGACGCCGGTGTCACCCAGGTCCCCGAGGCGGTCGGCAAGAAGGTCGGCGCCGACGTCCCGGATCCGGACTTCGACAAGATCATGGCCGGGGTGAAGCCCGTGATCAGCAAGGCGGATCTGGCCATCTGCCACTTCGAGCCGGTGGTGGCAGGGCCGAAGGGCCCCTTCCGGAGCTTCCCCGACTTCCTGGTGCCGCCGCAGATCACCAAGGCGATCAAGACGACCGGGTACGACACCTGCTCGACCGCGTCCAACCACATGCTGGACGACGGCCCCGGTGGCGTGACCCGCACCCTGGACGCCCTGGACACGGCCGGGCTGAAGCACACCGGTTCCGCGCGCAGCGCCGCCGAGGGGTCGAAGCCGCTGATCATGGACGTGAAGGGCGTGAAGGTCGCGCAGCTCTCGTACACCCTCGGGTTCAACGGGCGCGAGCTGCCGGCCGACAAGCCCTGGCTCGGCAACAAGACCTCGATCGACGCGATCGACGCCGCCGAGAAGGCCGCGCGCAAGGCGGGGGCGGAGGCGGTGATCCTGAGCATCCACTGGGGGCGGGAGCACCATCCCGACCCGAGTGCCTCACAGCTCAAGCTGGGCCGGCGGATCGCGAAGGAGACCGGGATCGACCTGGTCATCGGCCACCACGCGCATGTGGTGCAGCCGATGGAGAAGGTGGACGGCACCTGGATCGCGTACGGCCTCGGGAACCAGCTCGCGCGGCACGACGTGCCGTCCGGGCTGACCGAGGAAGGCGTCATCGGCTGGTTCGAGTTCCACAAGAAGTCCGGTGGCGGGTGGGACGTGGAGGCGCGGTACGTGCCGACCTTCGTCACGATCCCGCCGGAGGAGGAGAGCGACACGGGTGACGCGGACGGTGCGGCCGTCGAGCGGTCCACGGCGGGCGCCGAGGGCGCGGCGAAGAACCACCGCCTGCTGGACATCGCGGGCGCGCTGCGCACGGACAAGGACCTGTCGGCGGAGGAACGCGCCCAGTACCGGCTCGCCTTCGAACGGACCCGGGGCACGATGCTCAACCGGGGCGCATCGAAGGACGGCCTGCGGCCACTGAGCGAGCTGCCGGACTGACCACCTGGGCACGGGCGGTGGGGCCGGCCCTGCCGGCTGAGACAGGCCCGCGCCGCCCCCGCGCCCGCCCTCGCGCCCCGACAGGCAGGGGGCGAGCGCGGGGGCGGGACCTGTCTCTTATACAC
>NZ_JARJHW010000005.1:0-94989 GCF_040560175.1 Streptomyces panacea | reverse complement strand
CCCGGTGTCCCCCGTCCCGGGCCCCGCCTCACCCTCCCGGGTCAGCCGCAGGTCCTCCGGACGGATGCCCAGCACCACCGCGCGGCCGACGGGCGGACCGGCCGGGCACGGGAGACGCACCGAAGGCCCGAGCCGTACCCACCCGCCGGCCTCCACGACGCCCGGCAGCTGATTGATCGCCGGCTCCCCCACGAAGTCGGCGACGAACACATTCGCCGGGGCGTCGTAGATCTCGTACGGCGTGCCGAGCTGCTGGATCACGCCGTCCTTCATCACCGCGATCCGGTCGGCGAGCGACAGCGCCTCCTCCTGGTCGTGCGTGACGAGGATCGTCGTATGGCCCAGGTCCCGCTGTATGCGCTTGAGTTCACGGCGGGTCGTGTCGCGCTGCGCGGCGTCCAGATGGGACAGCGGCTCGTCCAGGAGCAGTACGTCGGGCTCCCGGATCAGCGCCCTCGCCAGCGCCACACGCTGTTTCTGGCCGCTGGACAGACCGGCGGGCCGGGCGGCCAGGAGGTCGGTCAGGCCGATCCGCTCCGCCATGTCGGCGACCCGCCGGGCCCGTTCCCCGGCCCCGTGCAGGCCCCGCGCCGCGAGCCCGAAGCCGAGATTCTCCGCGACGGTCAGCGGCGGGTAGAGCGCGTAGTTCTCGAAGGCCACACCCATGTTGCGCCGCCGCGCCGGCAGGGCCACGACGGAGTCGCCGCCGACCAGTATGTCGCCGCCGGTGACCTCCTCCAGTCCGGCGATCATCCGCAGCGTCGTGGACTTGCCGCAGCCGGACGGGCCGAGCAGACCGAGCAGCTCGCCCGAGCGCAGCTCGATGTCGATGCCGCGCACCGCGTCGACGGGGGGACGGCCGCGCGCCACATAGGTCTTGCGCAGGTCACGCAGGGCCAGCCCCTTTCCGGCGGATGTTCGCTGATCAGCCCGGGGCGTCCGGTGC
Source organism: Streptomyces panacea (assembly GCF_040560175.1). Lineage (NCBI taxonomy): Bacteria > Bacillati > Actinomycetota > Actinomycetes > Kitasatosporales > Streptomycetaceae > Streptomyces > Streptomyces panacea. The sequence continues at coordinate 94,043 of NZ_JARJHW010000005.1, read as the reverse complement.
GGTGCGTCGCGAGGCGGCGGATCGTTCTCGTACCGGACGTACTTGGACGACTCCGACAACGCGGTGAGGTGCCGTGCCAGGCGCCTCGGGCCCGCGAAGATCCGCCGGAAAGGGGCTGGGTCAGTCACCGCCCACCTCACAGACTTGGTAGGGGACCTTGTGCTCGTCGAGGTCGCGCAGTGCCTCGGCGGAGGCGCCGGCGTCGACGAGCACCAGGTCGAAGGCGGAGAGCGGAGCCAGCCGGTGCAGGGCGACCCGGCCGAGCTTGGAGTGGTCGAGCAGCAGGACGTTCCTGGCCGCCGAGGCGAGCATCGCCCGCTTCACGGAGACGATGTGCTGCTCCTGGTGGTACGCGAAGCCCCCGGAGACGGCGGAGGTGGAGGTGAAACAGACGTCGACCTGGAGGGACTGCACGGCCTCGACGCAACTGACACCGAGGAAGGAGGAGTGCAGGGGGTCGTAGTCACCGCCGAGTGCCATCAGATGGATGCCGCGCTCCCCGGACAGCAGATTGATCGCCTCCAGGAAGTTGGTGACGACGGTCAGCGGGGTGATGGAGTTGAGGCGGCGCGCGATCTCCAGGGTGGAGGTCGAGTCGTCCAGCATCACCGCCATGCCGGGCTCGATGAGGGTCAGCGCGTGCCGCGCGACCGCCGCCTTCTCCTCGTGCATGGCCTTGAGCCGGAAGGCGACGTTCGACTCGAACACGCCGGACGGCTGGGCGGTCACCCCGCCCCTGAACTTCCTGACGATTCCCTGCCGTTCCAGCTCGTCCAGATCCCGGTGGATGGTCATCAGACTGACGTCGAACCGCTCGGCCAGCTCGGCGGCGGTGCCCTCGCCCCGGCCGAGGACGTACTCGGCTATCGCCGCCTGGCGCGGGGCGGGGCCGCGCTGCTGCTGGGTGCTCATCTCGTGATCCTTCGTCCTGGACGCTCCGGCCGGTCGGCCTCGAACAGGAGCAGGTTCTCAAGTCCTACGGAGAGCCGCACAGGATCGTCCACGCGCAGACCGGCCGCGGCGGCGCGCGGGGCGACGAGCGACAACTGCCGGGAGCCGAGCCGGACGGTGACCTCGGTGGCGCGGCCGAGGACCTCGGTGACGTAGACGGTGCCGGTCAGCTCCAGCGCGCCGTTCTCGCCTTCCCCGCCGTTCCCACCGTCCCCGCCTCTTCCGCCGTCCAGGGTGACGTCCCTCGGCCGTATGCCCAGCTGTACGGCGGTGCCCGGCGCCGCCGGTACGTCCACCGGCAGCTCGAAGCCGCCCTCCGCCGACCCGAAGTGCCCGTCCGCGGTGACCGTCCCCGGCAGCAGATTGATCAGCGGACGCCCGAAGGCGCCGGCGACGAACGTGTCGTACGGCCGGTGCCAGATCTCCTCCCGCGTCCCGGTCTGGACGATCCGCCCGTCCCGAATCACCCCGATCCGGTCACCGAGCGCCAGCGCCTCCACCGAGTCGTGCGTGACGTACAGCGTGGTGGTGTGCCGGACATCGCCGATCGCCTTCAGCTCCGCGCGCATCGCCTGGCGGAGTTTGGCGTCGAGGTGGGAGAGCGGTTCGTCGAGGAGGAACGCGCGCGCGGGCCGTACGAGCACCCGGCCGAGGGCCACCCGCTGCCGCTGCCCGTTCGACAGCGCGCCGACAGGACGCTCCAACAGCTGCTCGATACCGAGGAGTTCGGCGATCTCATGGATCCGGGTCCGGGCCTCGGCCGTCGGCAGCCGGTACTTGGGGGAGCGCAGCGGCGAGGCGAGGTTGTCGTAGGCCGAGCGGTGTGGATAGAGCGCGTACGACTCGAAGCACATGGCCACGCCCCGGTCGTACGGCTCGACGCCGGTCATGTCCCGGCCGCCCAGCTCGACAGCGCCGGAGTCGGGCTCCTCCAGACCGGCGACGGTCTTGAGCGTGGTCGTCTTGCCCGCGCCGGAGGGGCCGAGCAGACAGAAGAACTCGCCCTCGGCGACGTCCAGTTCGAGGCCGTCGAGCGCGGTGGTGCGCCCGTACGACTTGTGGACGCCGCGCAGCCCGATCGAGGTGGAGCCGGACGCGGCCGGTGTCATGACTTCACCGCCCCGAACGACAGCCCCCGCACCAGATACCGCTGGATCGTGAGCGCGAGGAGCAGCGGCGGGATCACCGACACGAGCGCGGCGGCGGCCGTCAGGTTGTACTTGGGCCGGTCGCCGCCGAGGAACGACAGCGCGCCCACGGTCACGGTCTGCGCCTCCGAGGACGTGAGGATCAGCGGGAAGACGAAGTTGTTCCACGCGAAGATGAAGGCCAGCAGGGACACGGCGGCGATACCCGGCTTCACCAGCGGCAGCGCGACCCGGAAGAACGCCTGTTTACGGGTGTAGCCGTCGAGCAGCGCCGCCTGCTCCAGCTCCGGTGACAGATCGGCGAAGTACGACCGCATGATCCACACGATCAGCGGCAGCGTGACCAGTTGCAGGACCCAGATCATGCCGACGTACGTGTCGAAGAGACCGAGCTGCTGGTAGAGCACGAACAGCGGGATGATCACGGTCAGTTCGGGCGCGAAGCGGAACGACAGCAGCGTGAACATCAGATTCTCCGAGCCGCGGAACCGCCAGCGCGCGGCGGCGTACGCGGCGGGCAGCCCGATCACCAGGGAGAGCCCGACCGCCCCGAGCGACACCACCAGGCTGTTGACGAAGAACCGTACGAACGGCACGCCCTCGTCCTGGCCCGCACCGAGCACCGTCCGGTAGGAGTCCAGGGTCGGGGTGAAGGAGAAGTAGGTGCTGAACAGCTCGTTCGCCGGCTTCAGGGAGAGGACGACCATCCACGCGACGGGGAAGAGCGCGAAGAGGAAGTAGAGGATCAGCGCGCCGTCGGCGGCGATCCCCAACACCCGCCGTTTCCCGGCGCCGTTCGGCCTCGCGCTCCTCTGACGTCTCGTCACTTCGGCACCTCCGCTGCCCGGTTCTGGATCCGGCCCAGATAGCGCACCAGCACCATCGCCGCCAGATAGACCACCGCCCACAGCACGATCATGTAGCTCAGCCCGAACGAGTAGCGCTGGAAGCGGATCGCCTCCAGATACGCGCGGATCTGGAGCACCACCGTGGAATCGGCGGGGCCGCCCTCCGTCAGGGCGTAGATGATGTCGAAGACCTTCAGCGAGTCCATGAACCGGAAGATCACGGCGACCAGGACGTACGGCCACAGCATCGGCATCGTCAGCTTGCGGAAGGTGAACCACCAGCCCGCACCGTCGACCGCCGCCGCCTCGAAGGGGGAGGTGGGCAGGGAGCGCAGCCCGGCGAGCGCCAGGATCGCGACGAACGGTGTGTAGACCCACACGTCCACGGCGATCGAGGAGAGCAGCGCGCCCGCCGGGGTGTCCGTCCACTGCACGCCGCCGAGACCGAACGGCCGCAGAAGGTGGTTCACCACCCCGACCGACGGCTGGAGCATTAGCTTCCAGATGATCGCGGCGATCACCGGCGCGATCATCAGCGGCAGGATGAGGACCTTCTCCAGCACCCGCCCGACCAGGGTCGAGCGGTACAGCAGCAGGGCCACGGCGACGCCGAGCACCGTCTCGACGCCGGCGGCGCCGACCGCGTACAGCACCGTCACCCACGCCGAGTCCCAGAAGGAGGAGTCGGTGAAGATCCGCCGGTAGTTCTCCAGGCCCACGAAGTCCGGCTGCGGCTTGCTCGCCGCGAAGTCGAACACCGTGTAGTACAGGCCGAGTCCGAAGGGGTAGAGGATCCCGCCGGTCAGCAGGAGGGCGGGCACGATGAGCAGATACGGCCGCAGGGTGCGCCGCCATCGGGGGACGCTCCGTTCTGTGCCTCGTTCCGTGTTCGGTTCCGCGCTCCGTTCCGCGCCAAGCTCGGGCGGGGGAGCGCCCGAGCCCGGTTCCGCGGCCGACGCCTTGTCAGGGGCGCCGGCCACGGCCGCGTCGTCGGACGAGGCCGCCCCGTGATCGGCCTCCGTCGACGAGGACATGGGGTGTCACCCGACCTTCGAGGCCAGATCGTCCGCCAGGCCGTTCAGCACCGGCCCCGCGCTCTTGCCCCCGTAGATCTCCTGGAGCGCCGACGCCCAGCTCGTGGTCGCGTCGAAGAACTGCTCCTGCGGGGTGAACTGGATCCGCGTCTGGTCCTGGACGGCCTCGAACGTCTCGATGAAGCCGGGGAGTTCCTTCATCTTGTTCCGGTACTCCGGGTCGTCGCTCACCGACTTGCGCACCGGATCGATGTGGTTGTACTCGATCGCGCCCTTGCGCAGGTGCTCCTTGCCGGTGGCCCACTGGAGGAACAGCCAGGCGGCGCTCTTCTTCTTGCTCTTGGCGTTCATCCCGAGCGACCAGATCCACATGTTGGTCGCCAGCGATCCGTCCGGCCCCTTCGGCCCCGGATGGAAGGCGATGTTCCCGGCGGCGGGCGAGGCGCCCTTCACCGCCTGGAAGTACGCGGCGGTGTCCGCGTCGAAGAGCATGCCCGCCTTCTTCGCGCCCAGGTCGCTGGAGCACTGGTACCAGGTGTACGAGGTCCACGAGGGCGGCCCGCCCTTCTTGACCATGTCCGCCCAGTCACGGGTGAAGGTGATGGCCTCGGGCGAGTTCATGGCGGGCTTCAGGCTCTCCCCGTCGACCGTGAAGTCCTTCAGCTTGTAGCGGGAGAACATCGTCATGAAGCCGGGATGGATCGTCGCCCAGCTCCGCGAGCCGCGCACCGCGACCCCGTACATCCCGTCGAAACCGGCGCCCGGCGCCTTGCGCTTGATGGTCCCCGCGAGTTCACGCAGCTCGTCGAAGGACTCCGCCGGCCGCAGCCCCAGCTTGTCGAAGACCTCCCTGTTGTACGCGACGACATTGGCCTCCCAGCCCCACGGCAGTGCGTACTGCCCGCCCTGCCCGAGCGGCGTCCCGGCCTTCAGGGACCACCGGGTGCCTTCGAGGAGGCTCGGCAGGAAGTCGTCCTGGTCCCATTCGGCGCCGGTGGCCGCCTCGTTGCGCATCCACGGACCGAGATCCTCCAGCCAGCCCGGCGGGCCGTACTGCCACACCATGTAGGCGCCGAGCATGAAGATGTCGTACGACGCCCGGCCGCTGGAGAGGTCCACGGTCAGCTTGTCGAAGTAGTTGTCCTCGGGGAACACGTCGTACTCGACCTTGATACCGGTCTTCGCGGTGAAGGTCTTGAGATCGGCGATCAGCGCGTCCGTGTACGGATGCTTGTTGAGCAGCGCCTTGACGGTCGTGCCCTTGTGCCGCTGCCAGTCGAAGGATCCGGTGACATCGTCGGCCGCCGACCCGTCGCTCTTGCTGTCGTCGCCACCGAAGCCGGCCCCGCAGGCGCTCAGCAGCGGGACGGACGACGCCGCCGCGGTGAGGGCGAGGAAACGCCGCCGGTCGTGCCCGAGGTGCCCGTGCATGTCCATCCGTGACCTCCACGGTCCGGCCAGATAACGCGTTCCTTCGAGTGGTTAACAGAGCTTGGAACACCGGTAGTTGCGCGTCAATCCCTCGCGCATCGCTAAATCTCGGTGCAGAGTGAGAACTTCACAGAGGGAGCCGTTATGTGGATGGGTATCGATCTCGGTACACAGAGCGTCCGTGCGGTACTCGTCGACGACGACGGGGCCGTGCTCGGCAGCGGTGCGGCCCCACTCGGCGGCAGCCGCGACGGGGTACGGCACGAGCAGTCGCCGGACGACTGGTGGGAGGCGGTGCGCACGGCCGTCGGCGCAGCCCTGCGGGACCGCCCGCCCGGTCCGGTCGGCGCGCTCGCGGTGTGCGGCACCTCCGGCACGGTCCTGCTCACCGACGGCGCCGGCCGCCCGCTCACCCCCGGTCTGATGTACGACGACGGGCGCGCGACAGCCGAGGCCGCGCTGGCGCGCGAACGAGGGCTGGGCGTCCAGCCGACGTGGGCGCTGCCGAAGGTGATGTGGCTGCTGAGGGAGCACGCCCGGACTTCGGACGTACGCCTCACCCACCAGCCCGATCTCGTCGTCTCCCGCCTGGTCGGCCGCCGTACCCCCACGGACTCCAGCCACGCCCTGAAGACGGGCTACGACCTGACGGCCGACGCCTGGCCGCGTGACGAACTGGCCGCGCTCGGACTCGGCCCCGGCCTCTTCCCGGAGGTTGTCCGCCCGGGCACACGGCTCGGCGAGGTCGGCGCGGACGGCGAGGCGGCCACGGGCATCCCCGCCGGCACCCCCGTGATCGCGGGGATGACCGACGGCTGCGCGGCCCAGATCGCCTCGGGATCCCTGGGCATCGGCTCCTGGAACTCGGTCCTCGGCACCACGCTCGTCCTCAAAGGCGTCACCGCGTCCCCGGTCCACGACGACACCGGCGTGGTCTACAACCACCGCGCCCCGGAGGGCAGTTGGCTCCCCGGTGGCGCCTCCGGCGTCGGCGCGGGCGCACTGTCCCGCGCCTTCCCCCACGCGGACCCGGCGCGCTTCGACACTCTCGCCCCCGCGCACGAACCGTCGAACGCGCTCGCCTACCCACTGGTCTCGCGCGGCGAGAGGTTCCCCTTCCTCGCCCCCGACGCCACGCCCTTCCTGCTCGGCGAACCCCGGTCCGACGCCGACCACTGGGCGGCGCTCCTCCAGGGCGTCGGACACACCGAACGGCTCTGCCTCGACTACCTGGACCACCTCGGCGCCCCGCAGCACGGCCCGCTGACCTTCACCGGCGGCGGCTCACGGAGCGCGTACTGGAACCAGCTGCGCACCGACATCCTCGGCCGGAGCGTGCACATCCCCCGGCACAGCGAACCGGCGCTCGGGATGGCCGTCCTCGCCGCGTACGGCGCGGGCGCCGCCCCCACCCTCGCGGACGCGGCCAAGCGCATGGTCGGCCTCAGCCACGTCCTGCGCCCCGACCCGGCGCGTACCGCGCGCTTCCTCCCGCCGTACCTGAGGATGGTGGCCGAACTGGAACGGCGCGGCTGGCTCCCGGCACCCGTCGCCACTCACGCCCGCACCCGCGCCGACGCTATGGAGGCTCCGTGAGTACGACCCTGCTGCTGGCCCGCCACGGCCGGACGCTCTGGCACGCCGAGAACCGCTACGCGGGCGTGAGCGACGTCGACCTCACCGACGAGGGCCGGGCCCAGGCGGTGCGGCTGGGGTGGTGGGCGGGGCGGCAGGCGGCGTTGGGCGCCGGCATCGACGCCGTGTGGACGTCGACGGTGCCCCGCGCGATCGCCACGGCCGAGCCCGCCTGCCGGGCACTCGACCTCGTACCGGAACGCGAACACGACCTGCGTGAATGCGACTTCGGGGTGATGGAGGGCCGCACGCTCGCCGAGTTCGAGGCGGTGGACCCCACGGCGGCGGCGGCCTTCCGCGCCGACCCGGTGGTGAACCCCTTCCCGGCAGCGGAGGACCCCCGCGCCGCCGCCACCCGGGGCACGGCCGCACTCCACCGGATCGCCTCCTCGCACGAGGGCGCCCGGGTACTGGTCGTCGCCCACAACACCCTGTTGCGGCTGGTGCTCTGCGACCTCCTGTCGATCCCGCTGAGCGACTACCGCCGGGTGTTCCCGGCCCTGCGGAACGCGGCGGTGACGGAGCTGCGGATGGCGGGTGACCAGGCCGCCATTCTGTCGCTGAACGTACCCTGCTCGTAGCTCTGGGTGTTATCTGCGTATGAGGCGAAGCGAATCGATCGGTTCGTCCGTGACCATCAGCACTGAGAGGAGTGCTTTCTGTGTCCGAGTGGAGTTTCATCCTTCGTCTCAACCAGCCTCTGACCGCTGAGCAGGCCAACACCTTCGACCACTGCGACGCCTTCGCAGACGGATCTGTGTCGTACGTCCTCGGCCCTGAGCACCCGAGTCGGTTCGCGGTTCACACGGACCCCGCCGAACTGAGCGAGCTGTCCTGCGACATCGAGGCGCCGTCGTTCCTTGGCGCTACCAGGATTTCCGGAGCCGCTGCCCGGTCCGCCGGGAGCGACGGTTACTCCTGGCGCAAGATCGCGGAGTTTCTGCGGAGTATCGGCGACACCGTCCCCGAGACACCCCGCGAACTCGCTGTCGCAGCCCAGGTGCTGCGCCTCGCCCACGAACTCGAAAGTCTTGAAGTGAAGCCCGGCACCCTGCGCGCCTTGGGCCTTGCCGGCTGCCTGAGGCCGCCGACCTGACCGGTGCGGTCCGGCGCGGGAGCAGCCGCGGTCATGGGAAAGCCGACCACGGCGAGGTCGCGTTCCTCGGCGACGGACACGTGCCCCGGCGCTCGTCCTCACTCTCGGCGAGGAGCGGCCTTCGAAAGCGGTGTGCGGCACAGCGAGTTCAAACGCCCGTGGCGCCGTGGCGCCGTGGCGGTGCGCCTGTTCGCCGGACGACTCGTACGGCAGGATCCCCAGCCTGCCGGGCCGGTCCTCACGCCTGTTCTCCCAAGCCCGGACAGCCCTTAGGATCGCCGGATGACCTTGGAATGGGAGCAGGTAATCGTTCACTCGGTGGATCCGACGGCCCTGGGGCAGTGGTGGGCCACGGCTCTCGGCTGGGTGGTGGTCCACTCCTCCGACGAGGAGTTCGAGATCCGCCCGGAGCCGGATCGCATGCCGGGGCTGGAGTTCGTCCTGATCGACGAGATCAAGAAGGTCAAGAGCCGACTGCATCTCGACTTCAGGCCCGATGACCAGGACGCCGAGGTGGCTCGTCTGGTGGCTCATGGCGCGCAGCGTGTCGATATCGGCCAGGGTGATCAGCCGTGGGTTGTCCTGGCGGATCCCGAAGGCAACGAGTTCTGCGTCCTCGGCCGGCGGGGTCAGTAGGGCTCACACCCGGGTGGGGCCGGTGGTCCCGGCGATGCGGCGGACCGGGATGCCCTCAGCTGCGGGACGAATCCGGTCGTGTCCCGCGCGCCGTGGGTGACCGGCGGGACGGCGGCGAGGGCGGTGCGTACACCGCGCTCGACCGGACCGTCACCTGCCCGAAGCCGAAGCCGACGCCGAAGCCGCCCGCCGCTGCCGTACGACGCCGATCGTCGCGAGCCCCAGCGTCAGCAGCCCCGTCGCCAACAGCTGGTCACGCGTGCCCGGTTGACGGAGCATCAGGGCGAATATCGTCGCCATCCCCGCCAGCGAGATCCAGGTCAGCGCCGGGAACAGCCACATCCGTACGACCAGTTTCTCAGGCGCCTCGCGCTCCGTGCGGCGGCGCAGCACCAGTTGGGAGACCGCGATGAACGCCCAGACGACGAGGATCACCGCGCCCGTCATGTTCAGCAGCCAGGCGAAAATGTCGTCCGGGCGCCAGTAACTGAGCAGGACGCAGAGGAAACCGAAGACCGACGAGGCCAGCACCGCGTTGCGCGGGACGCCGGATGCCACCTTGCCCAGCACCCTCGGCCCCTGGCCCCGCACCACCAGGGAGCGGGCCATGCGCGACGCGCCGTAGATGTTCGCGTTCATCGCCGACAGCAGCGCCACCAGCACGACGACGTTCATGATCTGGCCCGCGCCGGGGATGGCGAGGCGGTCGAGCATGGCGACGTACGGTCCTGAGCCCTTCTCGACGATCTTCGGGTCGTCCCACGGCACCAGAGTGACGATGACCACCATCGAACCGACGTAGAAGAGCGCGATGCGCCACATCGCCGTCCGTACGGCCTTCGCGACACCCCGGACCGGGTTCTCCGACTCGGCCGCCGCGATGGTGACCGTCTCCAGACCGCCGTACGCGAAGACGGAGGCCAGCAGGCCGATCACCAGGCCCTCCGAGCCGTTCGGCAGGAAACCGCCGTCGCCGGTCAGGTTGGCGGTGCCGGGCGCGTCGGTGTCGGGCAGGACGCCGAGGATCGCGAGCACGCCGAGCACCAGGAACAGCGCGATGGCGACGACCTTGAGCGAGGCGAACCAGAACTCGAACTCGCCGAAGTTCTTCACGGCCGCCAGGTTCGTGCCGAGGAAGACCAGCATGAAGCCCGCCACCCAGGCCCACTCCGGGGTCCCGGGCAGCCAGCCGGAGACGATCTGCGCCGCGCCGATCCCCTCCAGTCCCACCGCCACACAGAGCAGGACCCAGAAGGCCCAGCCCGCGGTGAAGCCGGCCCACGGGCCGATCGCCCGTTCGGCGTGGACGGAGAAGGAACCGGACGCCGGGTTGGCCGCCGACATCTCGCCGAGCATGCGCATCACGAGCATGACGAGCAGTCCGGAGGCGCCGTACGCGACGACGATCGACGGACCGGCGGCGGCGATGCCCGCGCCCGAGCCGACGAACAGCCCGGCGCCGATCACACCGCCGAGCGCGATCATCGACAGATGGCGCTGCTTGAGTCCGTGCGTGAGCGCCGAGTCGGCGCGGGGAGCGGCGGAGGCTTCGGCCGCGGCTTCGGGGACGGGGGTCCGAGGCGTGGGGGGTGACATGGGGATGCCCTGTTCATTGGCGGATGCGGGGAAGCCACAGTCTGGCCGTGCGTACCGCTCACACGGAGTCCGGTTCCGCAATGCGGACACCGGGCTCACCCGGGGTGAAGAGGCACCCACCGCCCGACTCCGCCGCCCTTTGGTGGGAAGTCACAGTCTGCTCGGCAGTCGCCCCGCCACGCAAAATGATCTCCACCGAGGTGTCACGACCCTCACCTGAGTGAATTCCGTGACAAGCGTCACGCCCATCGGCCGCATGGAGCACTCCAGTTGTCGGAAGTCCACCATTACCCCGGCCGCCGTGTTGTGCTCGGACACCCGTGTCCCGGCGCCCGGCGGTGGGCTACCGTCAGCCTGTTCCCCTGCCCACACACCTGTCCTCACCTCGCGGAGTCCCGATGAGCACTGCTGCCGCCACCACCCGTACCGGAGCGGTCCTCGCCGATCTGCTCCCCGTCGCCCGGAACCGGTACGCGGTCGACACCGCCCTCGTACTCGGCGGCGCGGCCCTCACCGGTATCGCCGCGCAGATCGCCGTCCCGGTCCCCGGCTCCCCGGTCCCGGTCACCGGCCAGACCTTCGCCGCGCTGCTCGTCGGCACCGCGCTCGGCGCCCGCCGGGGCTTCCTCGCGCTCGCCGTCTACACCCTGGTCGGCATGGTCGGCATGCCGTGGTTCTCCGAGGGCTCGTCGGGCCCCGGCGGCGCCTCCTTCGGTTACGTGCTCGGGATGCTGCTCGCCGCCACGGTCGTGGGGTCGCTGGCCCGGCGCGGCGGCGACCGTTCCGTCCCGCGCACCGCGGGGACGATGGTGCTCGGCTCCGTCATCATCTACGCGGTCGGCGTGCCGTATCTCGCGGTCGCCGCCGACCTGTCGCTGAGCGCGGCCCTGGCCGCCGGACTCACCCCGTTCCTGCTCGGTGACGCACTCAAGGCCGCGCTGGCGATGGGCCTGCTGCCCGCCTCCTGGAAGCTCGTCGGCCGCCAGGACTGACCGCCGGTCTACGAGCCGGCGGGCGCCGGGCGGATGTTGTAGTTGCGACGGAACAGGTTCGCCGGGTCGTAGTGGGCCTTGAGCCCGGCGAGCCGGCGCGCCGTCCGGACGTCGTACAGCCCCTCCGTCCTGGCGCCGTCGGCGAAGACGAAGTTGAGCGAACGGCCCACGGTCACCGGAGCCAGCCGGTCGAAGAACCTGCCGTACAGCTCCCGGACCGCCGCCAGATCCGGACCGGCGAGTGGTGACAGGCCCCGCATCAGGAACGCCGCGTCCCGGAACGGGACGGCGCTCGGCACCGTCGGCTCCCTCGCCAGCGCCCCGCCCAGCGGATTGAGCTGGACGATGCACATCGTCGGGGCGTCGGGACCCGTCAGCTCCAGCAGGTCCGTCAGCGTCTCCGCGTCCAGCCCCGACAGCATCGCGCTGTCCCCCCAGTACGCGTGCGGGAAATCCGGATCGCTGTGGATCGTGGCCGACTCCGTGTACGGCATCTCCCGCAGCGAGTCCGTGATCGTCGGCCCGATCGCCCGCAGCGGCGCCACCAGCCGCTCACCCTCCGCCATGTCGCCGCTGAACGCCACACGGACCGAGAGGGTGTACCGGCCCCGCAGGAACGGCGGCACCTGCTCCAGGTCCGGGAACACCATGACGGCGAGCGAAGAGGTCAGCGTGTCGGGCACGGTCTCCACCCAGTCCAGATAAGCCCGTACGACGTCGTCGCGCCGCTCGCCGTCGAAGAGCAGCGCCCCGCCGTACAGCCGCGCCACCGGCGCCAGACCCATCTCAAGTGCCGTCACCACACCGAAGTTGTGCCCGCCGCCCAGCAGCGCCCAGAACAGATCGGGGTCGCTCGACGGCGTCACATGCCGCAGCCGGGCGTCGGCCGTGACCACCTCCAGGGCGCGCACATGGTCGGCGGCGTAGCCGAACTCCCGTGCCAGCAGACCCAGTCCACCGCCCAGGGTGTACGAGACGGCGCCGACACCCGGCGACGAACCGTTCAGCGGGGCGAGCCCGTACGGTCCGGCCGCCTCGACCACCTGCCGCCAGCGCACGCCCGCCCCGATCCGGACCGTGCGCGCCACGGGATCGATCCGTACCCCGTCCATCCGCTTCGTCGTGATCAGCAGCCCGCCCTCGGCCGCCGCCGGCACACCGTGGCCGGTCGCTCGGACACCCACGGGCAGACCGCGCGCGGCGGCGTGGGCGACGGCCGTCCGTACGTCATCGACGCCGGTGGCCCCGACGACCACGTCGGGGCGCGGCTGGAAACCCAGCTGGAAACCGGCCAGTTCGTCGTCGTAGCCCAGGTCGCCGGGCCGGAAGACGAACGGGAGCGCCGTGAGCGAGTTGTCGGCCATGGGAAGTTCTCCATCCACTGATACATCCGCACGTGCGCATCCGCACGTGCGCATCCGCACGTGCGCATCCGCACGTGCGCATCCGCACGTGCGATCCACACGTGCGTACGCGCCGCGAAGTGCGTCCAGGACACGGGCAGCCTCACGCCGATACCTGACATCCGCCGTCATGTATGGGTACGGCACTCCCGACCCCGGAGCGCCCCGCACCGCGCCCGACGTGCCACACTTCGCCCATGCGCGTGTATCTCGGCTCCGACCATGCCGGCTTCGAACTCAAGAACCACCTCGTCGAGTGGCTCAAGGCCCACGGCCACGAGCCCGTCGACTGCGGCCCGCACATCTACGACGCCCAGGACGACTATCCGCCGTTCTGCCTCCGCGCCGCGGAGAGGACGGCCGCCGACCCCGAGGCCCTCGGCATCGTGATCGGCGGCTCCGGAAACGGCGAGCAGATGGCCGCGAACAAGGTGAAGGGCGTGCGCGCCGCGCTCGTCTGGAACGAGCAGACCGCCGCGCTCAGCCGTGAGCACAACGACGCGAACGTGATCTCCGTCGGCGGCCGGATGCACACCCAGGACGAGTCGACCAAGTTCGTCGAGATCTTCCTCGCCACCCCGTACACGGGCGAGGAGCGCCACGCGCGCCGCATCGAGATGCTCGCGACGTACGAGACGACCGGCGAACTGCCCCCGATCCCGGCGCACCACCCGAATCAGGACTGAGCCGACCCGGACCAGCGAACGGTGCCGCCGGGCCCGAGCCCGGCGGCACCGCCATGTCACCCTCCACGCACCAACGCAGCACGCGCCAAGGAGTCCTCGTGCCCGAGGGGCATACGATCCACCGCCTCGCCCAGGATCTGACCGGCCGCTTCACCGCGGACCCGGCACGCGTCAGCAGCCCCCAGGGCAGATTCACCGAGAGCGCCGCGCTCCTCGACGGCCGGGTGATCGACGGCGCGAGCGCCCACGGGAAGCATCTCTTCGTCGGCTTCGGCGACAGCGGCTGGATCCATGTCCACCTCGGCCTGTTCGGCAAGGTCGCGCTCGGTGACACCCCGGCTCCGCCGCCCACCGACACCATCCGGCTGCGCCTGCTCAACGACACGTCGTACATGGAGCTGCGCGGCCCCACGACCTGCGCGCTGATCACCGAACCGGAGAAGCAGGCGATACACGACCGGCTCGGCCCCGACCCGCTGCGCCCGCCCGACGCGCCCGGCAACGACCCGGAGCGCGCCTGGGCGCGGGTCTCCCGCTCCCGTACCACCGTCGCCGCGCTGCTCATGGACCAGAAGATCATCGCGGGCGTCGGCAACGTCTACCGGGCCGAAGTCCTCTTCCGGCACGGCATCGACCCGTACCGCACCGGCCGTGACCTCACCCGTGCCGAGTGGGACGCGATCTGGGCCGACCTCGTGGCGCTGATGCGGGAGGGCGTACGGCTCGGCCGCATCGACACCGTACGGCCCGAGCATCTGCCCGAGGCGATGGGCCGCGCGCCGCGCGTGGACGACCACGGCGGTGAGGTGTACGTCTACCGGCGCGCGACCATGCCGTGCCATCTGTGCGGCAGCGAGATCCGTACGGCGTCACTCGTCGCCCGCAACCTCTTCTGGTGCCCGGGGTGCCAGAAGGCCTAGGCCCGGTCCGGCCTCAGAAGCCGTGCGGCAGCCACGGCGCCACCGGCGAGGTGAAGGCGACCGACGCCTCCGTCAGCGCGCCGGGGCGCAGTTCGCGTACGAGTCCCGCCCGCGCCAGCGCGGCCGGCGAGGTGTCGCCCAGATACATCGTGGCCAACTCCCGTACGGAGAGCGACAGATCGGCCGCGTCCGCCGTCCGCTCGCAGGACGCGCCCTTCTCGTCACCGGTCAGCCGCCAACGCCCCTCGTTCCAGGGGCAGAAGGCGTCGTCCACCTCGAACACCAGGTCCACCGGCGCCTGATAGCCCCGCGCCGCGAGCGCCGCGCCCACCTCCACCAGCCGTACGTGCAGCGAGTCCCGCACCCGGATGTCGGAGCGCCGGACGTCGGACACCAGGAACTGGATCGGGTCGTCCACGGGCAGGTTCGACGCGCTCACCGTCGACGTCAGATCGATCTCGGCGAGGAAGCGCCACAGAGTGGCGTACGTCACCGGGTCCAGGGCCGCCACCTGATCGACCACGACCGTGCCCTTCGGCACCGCCCCCGAACCCCACGTGGGCTTGATGCGATAGAGCACGTACCCCACCGTCTCGGCACCGTCGCCCTCGCCGCGCCGCGCGAGTACGCACTGGAGCGCGGAGGCGCCCTCGCGCCCCTCCGGCGGGTCGATCAGCAGCTTCCGGTCCCAGCCGGGCCTGCGCGCCAGCATTCCGGGGCGGCTCGCGACCAGGCGCGCGTACACGGCCTCGATCGACTCGCGCGCGTCGTCCACCGCGACGTATCGCAGCCGTGTCCCGTCGCCGGCGCCGTCGTCGGCGGGCACCCTGACCGAGACACGCGACGTATCGATCTCCGCGCTCAACTGCCGTGCGCCGACGCCGTATCCGAACCGGCCGTAGATCTCGGGCTCCGACGCGGTCAACAGCGCGACCGACTGCCCCCACGAGCGGACGTCGTCCAACTGCCGCCGCATCATGGAGGTGAGGATCCCGCGCCGCCGGTGCGTCGCCGCGACGCTCACCATCGTGACACCCGCCGCGGACACCACACCGCCGCCGGGCACCGTGAGCCCGAAGGTGTAGGCCCCCGCGGTCCCCACGCACTCGTCGCCGTCCCAGACACCGACGGACCGTTCGTACTCCGTCACGGAGCGCCACACCTCGCGCTCCTCGGCGGAGCTGGTGAGCGCCCCGCCGAACGCCCTCTCCAATGTCCCGAACCAGCGGTCCCAGTCGGAGGCTTCGAGTACTCGCAAGTCTGTGGTCATATGCCATCAGTACCAGGACGCGGGCGGTCGAGGCGACCCGGTATCGAACGCAATGTCACAGGGGTCCCCCTGCACGCCGGGCCCGCTGATGGATAAGGTCCAACGACAATGGCCAGTGGCGCGAAAGTGGATTCGTACACGGCCCGGATGCGCAAGTCGCTGCACCGGGCCCGCAACGCCGTGCGCAAGTCCGGTGTCGACTACTTCCGGGGAGACGGCTCGGACTGGATCGCGCTCGTCGGACTGCTCCTGACCGTCCCGGGAATCGCCTTCGCCACCATGGCGGTCCCGGTCTGGTTCGCGCCGTCCGCGCTGGTTCTGCCGATCGTGGCCGGAGGACTGCTGCTGCGGCCCTCCAGCCTGCTCAGTCTGTACGCGGCCGCCGCCATCGCGCTGATCGTCGAATCGCTCGTCCTCGGACCGTACGACCAGGGGCCGGCCACGGTCACGCCGGGCACCGTCCTGGTGGTGGCGGCCTGCGGGATCTTCGGGCTGCTCATCGCCCAGTTCAGGGCCCGCGTCGGCGTTCCGTGGCGGCGTGGCGGCACGATGCTCTTCGACCTGCGCGAACGCATCCGGGTCCAGAGCGCCCTGCCGCTCCTGCCGAAGGGCTGGCACCGGGAGATGTCGCTGCGGCCGGCCGGCGGCCAGTCCTTCTCCGGTGACTTCGTCGTCGCGGCCCGCACCAACGGGGGCCGCACGCTCGAAGTCGTCCTCACGGACGTATCCGGCAAGGGCATGGACGCGGGCTCCCGCGCGCTGCTGCTGTCCGGCGCGTTCGGCGGCCTGCTCGGCTCGCTCCCGCCGCACGGCTTCCTGCCGGCCGCCAACGGCTATCTGCTCCGCCAGAACTGGGACGAGGGCTTCGCGACCTCCATCCATCTCGTCCTGGACCTCGAATCGGGCGAGTACGAGCTGCTGTCCGCCGGCCATCTGCCCGCGCTCCAACTCCACGCGGGCAGCGGCCGCTGGGAGGAGATGGCGGCCGAGGGCCCGCTCCTGGGCGTCTACGACCCCGCGGAGTTCCACCCGGTGAAGGGGTCCCTGCTGCCGGGCGACGTGCTGATGCTGTTCACGGACGGCCTGGTCGAGGCGTCGGGCCGCGACCTGAGCGAGGGCATCGACCGCCTCTCGGGCGAGGCCGACCGCTACGTCGCGGCGGGCTTCGAGGGCGCGGCGTGGCATCTGATCGAGGCGGTGGCGAAGCACGTGAACGACGACAGGGCGCTCCTGCTGATCTGCCGAGAGGGCTAGATTCCGTGGCGGATCCGGCCGAGCCGGCCGGTCCGGCCGACCAGGCTGCCCCGACCGACCGGAACGACCCGACCGACCCGACCAACCCGGCTGACCCGGCGAAAGCGTCCGGACGTTCGCTGGGGCGGCCCTTCGCATGGCTCTGGGCGGCGTACGCGGCCAGCGCGTTCGGCACCCGGTTCGCCTTCGACGCGTTCACCCTGATCGCGATCCTCGTCCTGCACGTCGGCCCGGCCCAGGTGTCGCTGCTGGCCGCCGCGGGACTCGCGGTGGGCGCGGCGGTGGCCGTACCGCTCGGCCCGTGGGTGGAGTTCCGCCGCAAGCGGCCCGTGATGGTGGCGATGGACCTGATCCGCTTCGCCGCGCTGATGAGCGTCCCCGCCGCGTACGCCGTCGGCGCGCTCGGCTTCGCCCAACTCCTCCTGGTGTCGGTCGTCGTCGCCGCGGCCGACATCACTTTCACCGCCGCGAGCGGCGCCTATCTGAAGTGGCTCGTACGCCCGGAGGACCTGCTCGTCGCGAACGGCCGCTTCGAGTCCACGACATGGACCGCCACCATCCTCGGCCCACCGGTCGGCGGTGCCGCGATCAGCCTGCTCGGCCCGCTGACGACCGTGGTGGTCAACGCGGTCAGCTATCTGCTGTCGGCCGCGGGCATCCGCGCGATCGGGGGGCAGGAGCCGCGCCCGGTGCGCTCCGGCGACCGCCGGTTCCGCGCCGCCGACGTGTTCGAGGGATGGCGGTACATCCTGACCCACCCGGCCCTGCGCCCGCTGTTCTTCAACACTGCCCTCGTCAACGGCCTGATCATGGCGCCTGTGCCGCTGATCGCCTTCCTCATGCTCGGCCCCCTCGGATTCGCCCCCTGGCAGTACGCCGTCGCGTTCGCGGTGCCCTGCGTCGGCGGCATCATCGGCTCACGCCTCTCCCAGCCCCTCGTCACCCGGTTCGGCCGCCACCGGGTCATGCTCACGGCCGGCACCCTGCGCGCGTGCTGGCCGCTCGCCCTGGCGTTCGTCGGCCCCGGCCCCGGCGGGCTGGCGCTGGTCATCACGGTCGAGCTGGGACTGATCACCTGCATCGGCGTGTTCAACCCGGTGTACGCCACCTACCGCCTGGAACAGACCCCGACGGACCGGATCGTCCGCACCCTGTCGGCGTGGTCGGTCACGACGAAGACCACCACCGCCGCCCTGACCGCGCTGTGGGGCCTGCTGGCCGCCGCCACGGACCCACGCACGGCGATCGCACTCGCCGGCCTCCTGCTCCTGACCACACCACTCCTGCTGCTCGGCCACGACTACACACCGGAGCGCGCACCCGAACGCCAGGTGTCGTAGGGCCGGTCGAGCGGACCGCTCGGGGGGCGACGCCCTTCGGCACCGACCCCCGTCGCGGCTCAGGCGCCCGATGTCTTGGCCAGCGACAGTTCACCCCCGGACGAATCACCGCCCGACGGACCATCACCATCACCATCACTGTCACCACCGCCACGACTGCCACGGCCGCCCCCCGGCAACACCCTTGCCAGCCAGTGCGACTTGGCCGCCGCCAGGGGGCCGAGGACCGCGAGGATCAGGACGTAGCCCGCGATGAACGGGGCCAGGCGCGCGTCCAGTGCCGCGCCCGCCGCCATCGTCGCGAGGATCAGGGCGAATTCGCCGCGCGCGACCAGCGTCGTCGCGATGTTCGCCGCGGGAGCGGACCCGAAGCGGTAGACGCGGGCCGCGACCAGCCCGGCCAGGATGTTCATCGTCAGCGTCACGGCGACGGCGGCCAGCACCGGCCACAGCACCGTCGGCAGGTCGCCCGGGTTGATGGACAGTCCGAAGGCGAAGAAGAAGATGGCGCCGAACGCGTCCCGCAGGGGGTGTACGAGTGTGCGGATCCGGTCACCGGAGGTCGTACTGCCCAGCATCAGACCGACCATGAACGCGCCGATCGCGTCCGCGACACCGAACCACTCGGAGACCCCGGCCATGAAGACCGCGGCCCCCAGGAAGGAGATGACGAGCAGTTCGTCGTCCTTCGTGTTGATGAGGCGGCTGATCAGCTTCTTGCCGAAGCGGGCGGCGAGGGCGAGCAGCAGCAGGAATCCGAACGCCTTCCCACCGTCGGCCAGCGCGGCGGAGAGACTGTCGGCGCCGGACAGGATCGGCTGGAGCGCGGCCAGGTAGAGCGCCAGGAAGATGTCCTCGACGACGATGATCCCGAGGATCGGTTTGGTCTCGGGATTCCCGATACGCCCCAGGTCGACCAGGATCTTCGTCACGATCGCGGACGAGGAGATACCGAGCACACCGGCGAGGACCAGCGCCTCGGACGTGCCCCAGCCCAGCGCGAAGCCGAAGCCGAGCCCGGCGCCCACGTTCAGCAAGAGATAGGCGCCGCCGGCGAGGGCCATCTTGCGGCCGCCGGCCTTCAGATCGTCCAGATGGAATTCGAGACCGAGATAGAAGAGCAGCAGTACGAGGCCGAGGGCCGACAGCATCTCCAGCTCGTGCGGGTCGGAGACGAGCACGATGCCGGGCGTGTGCGGGCCGAGCAGGATTCCGGCCAGGATGAACAGCGGGATCGTCGGCAGCTCGATCCGGCTGCCGAGGCGGGCGAGGAAAGCGGCGGCGAGGAAGGCGCCGCCCATGGCTATGAGCGTGTCTGCGTGTCCGATGGGACCGTTCCTCCATCAAGTCAAAGGCGCGTCAAGGAAGCGTCAGTAATTAGTTTACCAAACGATTTATCCTGCAACTTTTGACATACCCATGGAGTGGGACACATGACGTATCTCAGCCTGAACGAGGTCGAGTTCATCGCCCGCGAGGCCCACGCCGACCAGACCGACAAGGCCGGCCGACCGTACGCGGAGCATCTTCGGGCGGTCGCCGACGGGGTCAGGGCGCGGGGCGGCTCGGACGAGCAGATCGCGGCGGCCTGGCTGCACGACTCCGTCGAGGACGGCGCGCTCTCCCGCGCATGGCTCGACGCCGCGGCGCTGCCGGGTCCGGTCAAGGACATGGTCCTGGCGGTGACGAAGGTGAGGGGCGAGGACACCGTCACGTACACCCGCCGCATTCTGGCCACACCGGGCGCGCTCCTGGTCAAGGAGTCGGATCTGGCGCACAACGCGGATCCGGGCCGCCTCGCCGTGCTGGACGAGGCGACCCGGATCAGGCTCACCGTGAAGTACGCGGAGGTACGGCGGCTACTCGGCCTGCCGCACGCGTGACGCCGGGTCCCGGACCGGGCCCCGCGCAGGGTCCCGCCGGAAGGCCCACGCCATCTCCGGCTCCGTCGTGAAGCGGAAGAACCGGCGTACCGGCGGTGTGCACAGCAGCGTCATCGCGACGCCCGCGAGCAGCGTCAGGAAGACCCGGCCGACCGGCTCGGTCAGCCAGGCGTTGGTGTCGAATATCCCGCTGTACACCGCGCCCTTGACCAGGAAACCGTGCAGCAGATAGCCGCAGATCGTGCCGGCGCCGAGCGCCGTGAACCACATCCTGCGGCGCGGCACCCACGCCAGGAAGGCGGCCGTCAGCACCACCGAGGAGCCGAACAGCGCGAAGGTCATGACGATGCCGATCCACCACGGCGCCCCCTGATCCTGCGCCGCGCTGTTGTGGTAGAACCACGCGTTCTCCATCCGGACGGCCGCCCAGTGCGCGAAGACGAGCGCGCCCGCGAAGACCGGCACGGCCAGCAGCCTGACCTCACGACGGCGGACCAGCTGGAAGTGCTCGGGCTTGAGTACGAGCCCCAGGACGAAGAGCGGCAGGAATTGCAGTACGCGCTGGAGGTTGAGGTCCTCGCCGATGTTCGGTGTGAAGGAGGCGAGCGCGGCGATACCGAGGGCGACCGGCAGGGGATGGCGCAGCGACAGCCAGATCGGGGTGGTCAGCCGCCAGATGAACAACGCGGCCAGGAACCAGGTGAGATACCAGGGGTCGAGCAGACTGATCGGGTGGCCGGGATCGTTCGTGACCCGCTTGAACAGCGAGTACGCCACCTCGAAGACGATGTACGGGACCGCGATACCGGTCAGCAGCCGTCTGATCTGGTCCGGGCGGCCGGTGTAACTCCGTGAGAAGTAGCCGGAGATGATGATGAAGGCCGGCATGTGGAACGAGTAGACGACCATGTAGATCGCCTTCGTCGCCCGGCTGCCCTCCATCACGGGCTCCCAGGCGTGGCCCATGGCCACCAGCACGATGGCCAGGTACTTCGCGTTGTCGAAGAACGCGTCTCGCTTCGTGGACGTCTTGGCCGTGGGGGGCGTCGACTTCGCGGAATCCCGAGGGGTCCGTACAGGGTTTTCGGCCACAGCGGCCGATGAGGTCGGTGCCGTTGGGGGGACGGGATCCAACTCCCGCGTGCGGGGGAGCGGGGCCCTCTCATATCCGTGCGGAGCGTGGGACATCTGATTGAGCCTAGCGCCGCACAATGCGCTGAGTAAAACCTTCCGGGCCGGTGGGGTGTTGGAGACCGAAAGAGTCGCCCACCAGTAGATATGCCCCTGTTAATCCCCCTTAAATAGGGCATATTGACTGGGTGTTGCCCTCGATGTGACTACGAGTGAATTCTCTGGGTAGACGCTTGAGGGCTATCTCATAATCAGCTGTGAAGGAGTTGTGGGCACTGCGAAATGATCACGCGGAATTCGCGTCCGTACTTATCCGCCCGCCCCGGGTCCAACCGGTCGCCCACCCGCCGCACCGACCGGCCGATTGGCGCGATCCCTCCCTCGCTGATTCGTCACGGACCCACACCTGAGGGGCGGTTGGTGGCACGATGGAGGGAGCGGGTATGTGCGAGGCCGTGAGCTCCTGCGGCCGGCAAGGCGGACCGACCGAGGGTGTGATCAGTTGTGGCCATTTCACTGTCTGTGGTGCTGCTGTTGGCGATCGTCCTCGTGGTACTGATCCGCGGCGGCTCCCTGAAGGGCGGCCCGGCCGTCGTCGCGGTCCTGTTCGGCTTCTTCCTGGCCTCCACGGACATGGCGCCGTCGGTGAACAGGTTCCTGGACTCGATAGCGGAGACGATCAACCAGATCAACTTCTAGCGCCCCGACCCGACTTGACCCCACGGCCGAGGCCGCCCGGCAACGACACAGGGCCAGTCCGGAGAATCGCTCTCCGACCTGGCCCTGAGTCATATGGAGCGGGCGACGGGAATCGAACCCGCGTAGCTAGTTTGGAAGACTAGGGCTCTACCATTGAGCTACGCCCGCACGCGCCGCAGGTCACGTGGACTCCGGCACGAGAAACATCGTAGCGGGTCGGCGGCGTCCCACGCACATCACAGCCTCGCCGCATCCTCGCCGGTTAATAGGTCCGGCGCATCGCTCGCGGGCATGTACCCTACGTGTCGCACCGACGGGGTGTGGCGCAGCTTGGTAGCGCGTCCGCTTTGGGAGCGGAAGGTCGTCGGTTCGAATCCGGCCACCCCGACCATCAGTACACGTGCCTGTTCATGATCGCGTTGTGGGCCTCATCCTGCTTGCGGCTACTATGCAAGCTGCGTGCCCGTGTGTCTGAAGAGACTGTGAAGAACCGGGCCGAATCCGCTGGTCCGCCGGAGTCACGGCGGGCGGCAGAACCCCAGAATCAGCCACCAAGGAGACCGAACCGTGAAGAGCGCCGTGGAGACCCTGAACCCGACCCGGGTTCGGCTCACTGTCGAGGTGCCCTTCGAGGAGCTCAAGGACAGCCTCGACGCGGCGTACAAGAAGATCAACGAGCAGGTCACGGTGAAGGGCTTCCGTAAGGGCAAGATCCCGGCCCGCGTCATCGACCAGCGGTTCGGCCGTGGAGCTGTGCTGGAGGAGGCCGTCAACGACGCCCTTCCGAAGTTCTACACGGAGGCCGTCAACGAGGGCGAGCTCAATGTCCTCGGGCAGCCCGAGGTCGACATCAAGGAGCTGAAGGACGGCGAACTGCTCTCCTTCACCGCCGAGGTCGACATCCGCCCGGTCATCGAGATCCCGGACTACTCCGGCATCGAGGTCACCGTCGACGCGGTCGACGTGTCCGACGAGGACGTCGACAAGTCCGTCGACGAACTGCGTGAGCGCTTCGCCTCCACCAACACCGTGGAGCGCGCCGCCGCCGAGGGTGACGTCGTCACGATCGACCTTGAGGCCAAGGTCGACGGCGAGGTCCTGGAGGACGGCGTCGCGAGTGATGTGCAGTACACCATCGGCTCCGGTGAGCTGCTCGAAGGCATCGACGAGGCCGTGACCGGCCTGGAGGCCGGTGGCGAGGCCACCTTCACCTCCCAGCTCAAGGGCGGCACCGCCGAGGGCAAGGACGCCGAGGTCGTCGTCAAGGTCACCCAGGTCGCCGCCCGCGAGCTGCCGGACCTGGACGACGAGTTCGCGCAGATGGCCAGCGAGTTCGACACCCTCGACGAGCTGAAGGCGGACAGCCGCAAGCGCCTCAGCAGCATGAAGCAGTACGACCAGGCCACCCAGGCCCAGGAGCGCGTCCTCGACGAGCTGCTGAAGCTGACCGAGGTCCCGATCCCCGAGAAGCTTCTCGAGGACGAGATCAAGACACGTAAGCACAACCTGGAGCACCACCAGCTCGGTCAGATGGGCCTCGACCTTCCGAAGTACCTGGAGATCCAGGGCAAGACGGAGGAGGAGTTCGACGAGGAGACCAAGGAGCAGGCGGTCAAGGGCATCAAGACCCAGTTCATCCTCGACGAGCTGGTCAACAAGGAGAAGCTGAACGTGAACCAGGAGGAGCTCACCGAGCACCTCATGCGTCGCGCGCAGTCCTCCGGCATGTCGCCCGACCAGTTCGCGCAGGCCGTCGTCGAAGGCGGCCAGGTGCCGATGCTCGTCGGCGAGGTCGCCCGCGGCAAGGCGCTCGCCGTGGTGGTCGAGTCCGCCAAGGTGACGGACACGAACGGTGAGGTCGTCGACCTCGAGGACGACGAGACGGACGAGTCGGACGAGTCGGACGAGACCGCCGAGACGGTCGACACCGTCGAGGCCTCCACCGACGAGGCCGAGACCAAGACCGAGACCAAGGCCGAGACCAAGACCGACGCCCCCGCGGACGACAAGCCCGCGGACGCGAAGACCGAGGGCTGAGCGTCCTCGCTCGACCGGATCTCCGGGCCCCGGACGCGACTCGCGCCCGGGGCCCGCTCCGTTCGCCCGCCCCCTGCGACGACCCAACTACCTTGCGCTGCCAGCGAACAGTCCAGGAAGCGGGATGGCGCCCGCCGACCAGCGCGTTAGGGTCCATGAATACGAGGGTTGGGGTCTCCCCCGTCCCCCGGAACGAAAGACGCTGAGACGGCCGAAGCCGTCAGAGACGAGCAGGTGGATACGTGACGAATCTGATGCCTTACGCCGCCGGTGAGCCGTCCCTCGGTGGTGGCCTCGGCGACCAGGTCTACAGCCGACTGCTCGGTGAGCGGATCATCTTCCTCGGCCAGCAGGTCGACGACGACATCGCCAACAAGATCACCGCGCAGCTCCTTCTTCTCGCGGCCGAGCCCGAGAAGGACATCTACCTCTACATCAACAGCCCCGGTGGTTCCGTCACGGCGGGCATGGCTGTCTACGACACCATGCAGTACATCCCCAACGACGTGGTGACCATCGGTATGGGCATGGCGGCCTCCATGGGCCAGTTCCTGCTGACCGGCGGCACCGCCGGCAAGCGCTTCGCGCTGCCCAACACCGACATCCTCATGCACCAGGGCTCCGCGGGCCTCGGCGGTACCGCCTCCGACATCAAGATCCAGGCCGAGCAGCTTCTCCGTACGAAGAGGCGCATGGCCGAGATCACCGCCCGCCACACGGGTCAGACCGAAGAGACCATCATCCGCGACGGTGACCGCGACCGCTGGTTCACCGCCGAGGAGGCCGTCTCCTACGGCATCATCGACGAGATCATCTCCGCTGCTTCGGGTGTTCCGGGCGGCGGCGGCACCGGCGCCTGAGGGCGGGTACCACGCCCCGGACCGGCCACGTCAGCCCATCGAACGCCACCAGGATGGTGAACACCCACATGAACAACTATTCCGGCGCCTCTGCGAGCGGCCTCTACACCGGCCCTCAGGTGGACAACCGCTATGTCATCCCGCGCTTCGTGGAGCGCACCTCGCAGGGCGTGCGTGAGTACGACCCGTACGCGAAGCTCTTCGAGGAGCGCGTGATCTTCCTCGGTGTCCAGATCGACGACGCGTCGGCCAACGACGTCATGGCGCAGCTGCTGTGCCTGGAGTCCATGGACCCCGACCGCGACATCTCGATCTACATCAACAGCCCCGGCGGCTCGATGACGGCCCTCACGGCCATCTACGACACGATGCAGTTCGTGAAGCCGGACATCCAGACGGTCTGCATGGGACAGGCCGCCTCCGCGGCGGCGGTCCTGCTCGCGGCCGGCACGGCGGGCAAGCGCCTGGCCCTGCCGAACGCGCGCGTCCTGATCCACCAGCCGTCCAGCCAGACCGGCCGCGAGCAGCTCTCCGACCTGGAGATCGCGGCCAACGAGATCCTGCGCATGCGCGCGCAGCTCGAGAACATGCTGGCCAAGCACTCCACGACGCCGATCGAGAAGGTCCGCGACGACATCGAGCGCGACAAGATCCTGACCGCCGAGGACGCTCTGGCGTACGGTCTGGTCGACCAGATCGTCTCGACCCGTAAGACCACGGCGGCGGCAGCGGCCTGACCCGTCCGGTGCCCTTGGCGCGGTGTGCGTGGTCTCACGTCCACGTGAACCGTGCCAAGGGGGGCCCGTACGGGGGGCCAGGCAAGGTACCGTCGGGTATGAGGCACAGGAGCCGCTGAACCAGGCTGCTCCCAGGCGAAGGGGAAGCACCTCGTGGCACGCATCGGTGATGGCGGCGACCTGCTCAAGTGCTCGTTCTGCGGGAAGAGCCAGAAGCAGGTGAAGAAGCTCATCGCAGGCCCCGGGGTCTATATCTGCGACGAGTGCATCGACCTCTGCAATGAGATCATCGAGGAGGAGCTCGCCGAGACCTCCGAGGTGCGGTGGGAGGAATTGCCCAAGCCGCGGGAGATCTACGAGTTCCTCGAGGGGTACGTCGTCGGGCAGGCGCCCGCGAAGAAGGCCCTCTCGGTAGCGGTGTACAACCACTACAAGCGCGTGCAGGCCGGTGAGAACGGCGGCGCCGGAAGCCGTGACGACGCGATCGAGCTCGCGAAGTCCAACATCCTGCTGCTGGGCCCCACGGGCTCCGGCAAGACACTCCTCGCCCAGACGCTGGCCCGGATGCTGAACGTACCGTTCGCGATCGCGGACGCCACGGCGCTGACGGAGGCCGGCTATGTCGGCGAGGACGTCGAGAACATTCTGCTGAAGCTGATCCAGGCGGCCGACTACGACGTCAAGAAGGCCGAGACCGGGATCATCTACATCGACGAGATCGACAAGGTCGCCCGCAAGAGCGAGAACCCGTCGATCACCCGCGATGTCTCCGGCGAGGGCGTCCAGCAGGCCCTGCTGAAGATCCTGGAGGGCACGACGGCCTCGGTCCCGCCGCAGGGCGGCCGTAAGCACCCGCACCAGGAGTTCATCCAGATCGACACGACGAACGTGCTGTTCATCGTGGGCGGCGCCTTCGCGGGCCTGGAGAAGATCATCGAGTCACGGGCCGGCGCCAAGGGCATCGGCTTCGGCGCGACGATCCGCTCCAAGCGCGAGATCGAGGAGAGCGACCAGTTCCAGGAGGTCATGCCGGAGGACCTGGTGAAGTTCGGGATGATCCCCGAGTTCATCGGCCGCCTCCCGGTCCTGACCTCGGTGCACAACCTGGACCGTGAGGCGCTCCTCAAGATCCTGGTCGAGCCGCGCAACGCGCTGGTGAAGCAGTACCAGCGCCTCTTCGAACTCGACGGTGTGGAGCTGGACTTCGACCTCCCGGCGCTTGAGGCCATCGCCGACCAGGCGATCCTGCGCGGCACGGGCGCGCGCGGTCTGCGCGCGATCCTGGAGGAGGTCCTCCAGTCGGTGATGTACGAGGTCCCGTCCCGCAAGGACGTGGCCCGCGTGGTCATCACGGCGGACGTCGTCCGCAACAACGTGAACCCGACGCTGGTCCCGCGCGAGCCGCGGATCGTGAAGAACGACGGCCGCCACGAGAAGTCGGCGTAGCCGAGCCGCACGCATACGAGTCAGGGGCGCCCGGCCGGTTGTCGAACCGGCCGGGCGCCCCTGTCATGTCGAGCGGGTTGGTCAGAGCTTGACGCGAACGTCGTTGCGCAGCTTGGCGGTTGTGGCGGCGGCGTCGTCGAGCGAGCCGCCCTTGCCGGCCATCGCGGTCGCCAGGTCCACCGGCATGGAGAAGCCCAGCGTGCTGTAGTCACCCCAGATGCAGACGGGGAACTTCATCTCCTTGGGACCCGCGGTCGCGTCCTCGTTCTTGAGCGACATCTCCTGGCACTTCACGACCGCGCCGTCCAGGCCCTCGGGCTCGAACGCCTTCGGGCTCCCGACCAGCACGGGCACGTCGCTGCTCTTGTCCTTCTCGGACTCCGACTTCAGGTACGCGAACATGCCGTCGACGGCCTTCTCGGGGTCCTCGATCTCGCCCCAGACACCGGCGAAGGGCAGCATCTTCGCTGCGAACGGGTTCTCCTCGACGTCACCCACCTCGTACTGGGCGCTGACGTCCTTCGGGTTCTTGACGCCCCAGTTCTCGGCGTCCTTGAGGTCGTCCTTGCTCATGCCGCCGCTGTCGGAGCCGTCGGAGCTCTCGCTCTTCTTGTACTCCCCGTCGAGCACCGTCGCGGGCGTGATCAGCTTGTGCGGGCCGTCGTCGGCGACATCGCTGCTGCCTCCGCCCACCAGGAAGTACGCCCCACCACCGATCACCGCGAGTGCCACGACGACCGAGGCGATGATCAGACCCGTCTTCTTCTTCGGAGCGCCACCCTGCGGCGGCGGGAACCCGGGGGCTCCGCCGTACGGGGGCTGCTGCGGCGGCTGGCCGTACGGGCCCGGCTGCTGCGGCTGGCCGTAACCCTGCTGCGGGACTCCCTGCGGCGGCTGCTGCGGGTAGCCGTAACCGGGCTGCCCCTGCGGCGGCTGCTGCGGGTACCCGTAGCCGGGCTGGCCCTGCGGCGGCTGTTGTCCGTACGGTCCGGGCTGGCCCTGCGGCTGCTGCCCACCGTACGGGCCCGGCTGGTTGTAGCTCATGTGCTCTGTCCCCTCCAGATGCTTATGCGTTCCCGACATCCTGACTGAAGGAGCGACCACATGGACCATCCGGGGGCGCACCGTTACCGAACTATCCCGTTTCAGTGCGGAGCTGTGACGGCTCTAAACTGTCCAGCGTGACCGAGAACTCTCAAGCGCAGCCCGCAGCCAACCCTGAACTGCCGACCCAGTACGCGCCGGCCGAGGTGGAGGGGAAGCTGTACGAGCGCTGGGTAGAACGCGGCTACTTCGAGGCTGACGAGAAGAGCGGGAAGCCCCCGTACACCATCGTCATCCCGCCGCCGAACGTCACCGGCAGCCTGCACCTCGGGCACGCCTTCGAGCACACGATCATCGACGCCCTGACCCGCCGTAAGCGCATGCAGGGTTACGAGACGCTGTGGCAGCCCGGCATGGACCACGCCGGTATCGCGACGCAGAACGTCGTCGAGCGGGAGCTGGCGAAGGAGGGCAAGTCCCGGCACGACCTGGGGCGTGAGGCCTTCGTCGAGCGTGTCTGGCAGTGGAAGGAGGAGTCCGGCGGTCAGATCTCCGGGCAGATGCGCCGTCTCGGCGACGGCGTCGCCTGGTCCCGTGAGCGGTTCACGATGGACGAGGGGCTGTCCGACGCCGTCCAGACCATCTTCAAGCGGCTCTTCGACGACGGGCTGATCTACCGCGCCGAGCGCATCATCAACTGGTGCCCGCGCTGTCTCACCGCGATCTCCGACATCGAGGTCGAGTACCAGGACGACGACGGCGAGTTGGTCTCCATCAAGTACGGGGACGGCGACGAGACACTCGTCGTCGCCACCACCCGCGCCGAGACGATGCTGGGTGACACCGCCGTCGCCGTCCACCCGGACGACGCGCGCTACGCGCATCTGGTCGGCAGGCGGATCAAACTGCCGCTCACCGACCGGACGATCCCGGTCGTCGCGGACACGCACGTCGACCCCGAGTTCGGCACGGGCGCGGTCAAGGTGACCCCCGCCCACGACCCGAACGACTTCGAGATCGGCCGTCGCCACGACCTGCCGAACATCACGGTCATGGACGAGCGGGCCGTCATCACGGTCCCCGGTCCCTTCCAGGGACTCGACCGGTTCGAGGCCCGCTCCACCATCGTCGCCGCGCTCCGCGCCGAGGGCCGGATCGTCGCCGAGAAACGGCCGTACGTCCACTCCGTGGGCCACTGCTCGCGCTGCAAGACGACCGTCGAGCCCCGCCTCTCGCTCCAGTGGTGGGTCAAGGTCGAAACGCTCGCCAAGGCGGCCGGCGACGCCGTCCGCGACGGCCGCGTCACGATCCACCCCAAGGAGATGGAGTCCCGCTACTTCGCGTGGATGGACAACCTCAACGACTGGAACATCTCACGGCAGTTGTGGTGGGGCCACCGGATCCCGGTCTGGCACGGCCCGGACGGCGAGACCGTCTGCGTCGGCCCGAACGAGGAGCCGCCGACCGGTGAGGGCTGGCACCAGGACACGGACGTCCTGGACACCTGGTTCTCGTCCGGCCTGTGGCCGTTCTCCACCCTCGGCTGGCCCGAACAGACCCCGAGCCTGGAGAAGTTCTATCCGAACTCGGTCCTGGTCACGGGATACGACATCCTCTTCTTCTGGGTCGCCCGGATGATGATGTTCGGCCTGTACGCGATGGACGGCACCCCGCCCTTCCACACCATCGCGCTGCACGGCATGGTCCGCGACCAGTTCGGCAAGAAGATGTCGAAGTCCTTCGGCAACGCGGTCAATCCGCTGGACTGGATGGACAAGTACGGCTCCGACGCGGTCCGCTTCACCCTCGCGCGAGGCGCCAACCCCGGTGTCGACGTGCCCATCGGCGAGGACTGGGTCCAGGGCTCGCGCAACTTCGCCAACAAGATCTGGAACGCGACCCGTTTCGCCATGATGAACGGCGCGACGGTCGAAGGACCGCTGCCCGATGCCGCCCAGATGTCCGCCACGGACCGCTGGATCCTCTCCCGGCTGAACGAGACCGTCGCGCAGGTCGACGCGCTGTACGAGGACTACCAGTTCGCGAAGCTCAGCGACGCCCTCTTCCACTTCGCGTGGGACGAGGTCTTCGACTGGTACGTCGAGCTGTCCAAGACGACGTTCTTCGCGGGCGGCGAGCAGGCCAAGGTCTCCGGGCGCGTCCTCGGCGAGGTCCTGGACGTCACCCTGCGGCTGCTGCACCCGATCGTGCCCTTCGTCACCGAGACGCTGTGGACCACGCTGACCGGCAAGGAGTCGGTGGTCGTCGCCGACTGGCCGACCGACTCCGGCTTCCGCGACCAGGCCGCCGAGCGGGAGATCGAGCACCTTCAGCAGGTCGTCACGGAGGTCCGCCGCTTCCGGGCCGACCAGGGTCTCCAGCCCGGCCAGAAGGTCCCCGGCCGGCTCGACCTGTCCGCGACGCCGCTCGCCGCGCACGAGGCGGCGATCAGGCAACTGCTGCGGCTCCAGGAGGAGGGCGACTCCTTCCAGGCGACCGCGACCCTGCCCGTCGCGGGCGCCACGGTCGCGCTCGACCTGTCCGGCACGATCGACGTCCCGGCGGAGCGCAAGCGACTGACGAAGGACCGGGACGCGGCTCAGAAGGAGAAGCAGCAGGCCACGGCGAAGCTCGGCAACGAGGCGTTCCTCGCGAAGGCCCCGGACAACGTGGTCGACAAGATCCGCGGCCGGCTGACCAAGGCGGAGGCGGACATCGAGCGGCTCACGGCGCAGCTCGCGGCGCTCCCGGAGAGCTGACGGGGGAGCCGGCGGGCGGCCGGGGGAGCACCGGCACCCTCCTACGGGGCGGGGCGGCGAACGCGCCGTACCCGCTCCGTAGACTGGTCCCGTGAGCGAGCACCAGCCCGACCAGCCAGACCAGCCCGGCGAGCACGACGACGAATTCGACGACATCGTCCACGCCGAGACCACCCGCGACCCCGACCTCGCCGTGATCGAGGCCGGCAGCCGCACGCTGCGCGCCCAGGCGGGCCCCCCGCAGGGCGACGGCGTCCCGGCCCGGCCCACCGACCCGGAGGTCGACAAGGCGCTGCGCGCCGTCGAGCAGGAGCTGGCCGGCCGCTGGGGCGAGACCAAACTGGAGCCCTCGGTCACGCGCATCGAGGCCCTGATGGACGTGCTCGGCGACCCCCAGCGGGCGTATCCGTCGATCCACATCACCGGCACCAACGGCAAGACGTCCACGGCCCGCATGATCGAGGCCCTGCTCGGCGCCTTCGACCTGCGCACCGGCCGCTACACCAGCCCGCACGTCTCGTCGGTCACCGAGCGGATCAGCCTCGACGGCGAACCGATCTCCCCGGAGCGGTTCATCGAGACGTACGAGGACATCAAGCCGTACGTCGACATGGTGGACGGCGCCCAGGAGTACCGGCTCTCGTTCTTCGAGGTGCTCACCGGCATGGCGTACGCGGCCTTCGCGGACGCCCCGGTGGACGTCGCGGTGGTCGAGGTCGGCATGGGCGGCAGCTGGGACGCGACGAACGTCATCGACGCGAACGTCGCCGTCATCACCCCGATCGACCTGGACCACACCGACCGGCTCGGCAACACCCCGGGCGAGATCGCCGTGGAGAAGGCCGGGATCATCAAGCAGGGCGCGACGGTCGTCCTGGCGCAGCAGCCGGTGGACGCGTCGCAGGTGGTGCTCAAGAAGGCCGTCGAGGTGGACGCGACGGTGGTCCGCGAGGGCATGGAGTTCGGCATCGTCGCCCGCGAGGTCGCGGTCGGCGGCCAGATGCTGACGCTGCGCGGCCTCGGTGGCGAGTACGAGCAGATCTTCCTCCCGCTGCACGGCGCCCACCAGGCGCACAACGCGGTGGTCGCGCTGGCGGCCGTCGAGGCGTTCTTCGGGGTCGGCGCCGAGCACGCCCGCCCCATGGACCTGGACACCGTGCGCACGGCGTTCGCCTCCGTGGTCTCGCCGGGCCGTCTGGAGGTCGTACGGCGCTCGCCCACGGTCGTCCTGGACGCGGCGCACAATCCGGCGGGCGCGCGGGCCGCCGCGGCGGCGGTCGGTGAGTCGTTCGGCTTCAGCAGACTGATCGGAGTGGTCGGCGCGAGCGCCGGCAAGGACGTCCGGGGGTTCCTCGAAGCCTTGGAGCCGGTCCTCGCGGAGATCGTCGTCACGGAGAACTCCAGCGACCGGTCGATGGGCGCGGACGAACTGGCGGCCGTGGCCGTCGAGCTGTTCGGCAACGACCGTGTACAGGTCGAGCCGCGGCTCGACGACGCGCTGGAGGCGGCGATCACGCTCGCCGAGGAGGACGACGAGTACGCGGGCGCCGGAGTGCTGGTGACCGGTTCGGTGATCACGGTCGGCGAGGCCCGGCTGCTTCTGGGAAAGGGCTGAACGCATGCGTACGCTCTGCGTGTCCACGCTGATCGGCGAGTTCTTCGTGATCGGCTTCGCCGGGCTCGTCGCCATGAAGTCCGACGACCTGTCGATGGCGACGGTGTGGACGGTCTGCGGCATCGCGATGCTGCTGTCGCTGCTGCTGTGCGCAATGATCACCAGGCCGGGTGGGATCCAGCTCGGCTGGGCGTTCCAGATCGCCCTGGTCGCGGGCGGGTTCGTGGTGCCGGTGATGTTCTTCCTCGGTGTGCTCTTCGGCGCGCTGTGGTGGGCCTCGATCCACTACGGACGCAAGATCGACGAGGCGAAGGCGCGATGGGCCGTACAGTCCGCCGCGCGGACGCCGGCGGAGCCGCGGAGCTAGCGGCGGACCGGGTACGGCGCGGTTCGCGGACCCCTGTAGCCTCACACCACCCTCACCCGTTTGCCCGCAGCGAATGCCCGCAAGGAGCCGCACACCATGACCCAGCGCACTCTCGTCCTCCTCAAGCCGGACGCCGTCCGTCGCGCTTTGGTGGGAGAGATCATCGGCCGTATCGAGCGCAAGGCCGGCTGGAGCATCACCGCACTGGAGCTGCGCACGCTCGACGGGAGCACGTTGGAGCAGCACTACGGCGAGCACAAGGGCCGCCCGTTCTACGAGCCGCTGATCGAGTTCATGGCGTCGGGCCCCGTCGTCGCGCTGGTCGTCGAGGGCGAGCGCGTCATCGAGGGCGTACGCGCCCTGGCGGGTCCCACTGACCCGATCGCCGCGGCGCCGGGGTCCATTCGGGGGGACTTCGGGACGATCGTCCGGGAGAACCTCATCCACGCTTCGGACTCCGAGGAGTCCGCCATTCGGGAACTGAAACTTTTCTTTCCCGAACACTGAAAGACACCCCTTACGCTGGTCTTTCCTGACCACACGTCAGCCATACAGCGCTGAGCGCGCCTGCGGCGACCGACGGAATTCGGCCACCCCCGGCATATGCGGAGCCAGATCGGGAACGCATGGCTGCGACACATCGTCACCTTTATTAGAGGTGGATCTACCGCGCCGCGTCAGCGGGGGCGGCACTACGATGGAAGCCTCCACGCCACAGCATCCACCTCGCCATCCTGAAAAGCCGTCAATGCTCGATTTGGGAAGGCCAGACGCATCCTCATGGGGAACAAGATGTCGTTCATCGGCCGTGACATGGCTGTCGACCTCGGGACCGCCAACACGCTGGTGTACGTCAGGGGTCGAGGGATCGTGCTCAACGAGCCGTCCGTCGTCGCCATCAACACCAACACGGGCGGCATTCTCGCGGTCGGCTCCGAAGCGAAGAAGATGATCGGCCGGACACCGGGCAACATCGTTGCCGTCCGGCCACTGAAGGACGGCGTGATCGCCGACTTCGAGATCACCGAACGCATGTTGCGCTACTTCATTCTCAAGATCCACAAGCGCCGCTATCTGGCCCGTCCGCGGGTCGTCGTCTGTGTGCCCTCGGGCATCACGGGAGTCGAGCGACGCGCCGTCATCGAGGCGTCCACCCAGGCGGGCGCCCGTCAGGTGCACATCATCGAAGAGCCCATGGCCGCCGCCATCGGCTCGGGGCTTCCCGTCCACGAGGCGACCGGCAACATGGTCGTGGACATCGGCGGCGGCACCACCGAGGTCGCGGTGATCTCGCTCGGCGGAATCGTCACCGCCCAGTCGATCCGGGTGGCCGGTGACGAGCTGGACAACGCGATCATCCAGCACATCAAGAAGGAGTACTCGCTCCTCCTCGGTGAGCGCACCGCCGAACAGATCAAGATCACCATCGGTTCGGCCTACGACCTCGACAAGGACGAACACACCGAGATCCGCGGCCGCGACCTGGTGTCGGGGCTGCCCAAGACCGTCGTCATCTCGGCCGCCGAGGTCCGCAAGGCCATCGAGGAGCCGGTCAACGCCATCGTGGACGCGGTGAAGACCACGCTCGACAAGTGTCCGCCGGAGCTGTCCGGCGACGTGATGGACCGCGGCATCGTCCTCACCGGCGGCGGCGCCCTGTTGCGCGGCCTCGACGAGCGGCTGCGCCGTGAGACCGGCATGCCCATCCACATCGCCGAGAACCCGCTGGATTCGGTGGCTCTCGGCTCCGGCAAGTGCGTCGAGGAGTTCGAAGCCCTTCAGCAGGTGCTGGACGCCTCGCCGCGCAGATGACGGATCAGCGGGCCGATCACCGATCCGCGCAGATCACGAAAAGGGCGAATATCCCCCGGGCCTCAACAGGCCCGGGGGACACCCCATATGGAACGCCGACGTCTCCGCCGGTGGATCGTTGATATACAGACAAGACCAATCCCATGTGCCAATTGAGACGAATCCGATCCGGGTGATTCCCGTGATTCGCAGAAAAGTTTCCGACGAGGCATTCCAACGAGGAAGGCACGGCCGCCGCACGTGAGGGACACACGAGAGAGCCGGCTGCTCCTGGTGCTGCTGATCGCCATCGCGTTCGCACTGATCACGGTGGATATCCGCGGCGGAGAGGCGTCACCCGTCGACGGCGCCCGACAGGCCGCGGCCACGGTCTTCGGACCCGTGCAGAACGGGGTCTCGAAAGCCGTCGACCCGGTCGGCAACGCCATCGGGGCCGTACGGGACTCCGGTGAGCGGCACGACCGCGTCACCGTCCTGGAGCGGGAGAACGCGGCACTCAAGCAGCGGCTCGGCAGCGACGACCGCAACCGCAGTCGCGTGAAGGAGCTGGACAAGCTCCTCAAGACCGCCGGCGCCGGCCAGTACGGCATCAAGGCCGCCGAGGTCATCGCCATAGGAGCGGCCCAGGGCTTCTCCTGGACCGTGACCATCGACGCGGGCGCCGACGACGGCCTCAGGCGCGACATGACCGTACTGAACGGCGACGGGCTCGTCGGCCGCGTCACCACCGTGGGACCGAGAACCGCGACCGTACTGCTCGCCAACGACCCGGACTTCACGGTCGGCACCCGGATGGAGAACTCCTCCGAACTGGGCTTCGCCACCGGTCAGGGCGACCAGCCGCTGAACGTCCAACTCCTCAACGGCAAGGCCAAGGTGAAGAACGGCGACCGCCTGGTCACCTTCGGATCCAGCAAGGACCGGCCGTTCGTACCCGGAGTGCCGGTCGGTCAGGTCGTCCGCGTCGACCCCGCCGGCGGCGACCTCACGCGCGACATCTACGTCCGCCCGTACGTCGGCTTCACCAAACTCGACATCATCGGCGTCGTCGTCCAGGCACCCCGCGAGGACCCGCGCGACATGGTCCTGCCGAAGAAGCCCGCCAAGCCCAAGCCCACACCGACCGTCACCGTCACGGCCACCCCGTCGCCCAACGGCCAGAACGCCCTGGGCGACGGCCAGGTCAACGAGCAGGAGTAGAGCTGATCCCCATGCGCTTCAACCGGACGCTGCTCTCCGTCACCCTGGTCGTCGTCGCGCTGGTCGTCCAGGTGTCCGTACTCGCCCGGCTCCAACTCCCCGGAGCCGTACCCGATCTGCTGCTCCTCGTCGTCGTCGCGCTCGCCCTGGTCTACGGACATGTCAGCGGCGCGCTCATCGGCTTCGGCGCCGGACTCCTCGCCGACCTCGCCCCGCCCGCCGACCACGCCGCCGGACGCTACGCGCTGGTCCTCTGTCTGATCGGCTATCTCGCCGGACTCGCCAAGCCCGACAACGGCCAACTGCGCACCGCGCTGGGCCCGATGGTCGTCGTGGTCGGCGCGGCCGTCACCACGACCCTGCTGTACGCGGGCGTCGGCGCCCTCGTCGGCGACACCGCCGCCCGCCATGTCGGCCTCACCAACCTGGTGATCACGTCGGCCATCTACGACCTGCTGCTCGCCCCGTTCACCGTCCCGCTGATCATGGCCCTGGCCAGACGCGCGGAGAACGATCCGCTCGCCGACAAGTCGAGCGGTGCCAGTGACGTCGCCTCCGGCTGGCTGGCGGCGGGGACCGGACTGAAGATCGGGAACCAGCGCGGCGGACTGCGGCTGAAGACGGCCCGCTCCCGCGCGGCACGGGCCGGACGGATCAAGGGGGTCAAACGACTGTGAGCAACATTCCGGAGACCGGACGGACACCGAGGGTCCAGATCCGGCTCGTCGTCATCCAGATCCTGGTCTTCTCCCTCCTGCTGACGCTCGGCGGACGGCTCTGGTACCTCCAGGTCCGCAACGGCGCCGAGTACACGGACGAGGCCAAGAACAACCATGTGCAGCAGGTCGTCCAGCCCGCCGTCCGCGGCTCGATCCTCGACTCGCAGGGCGTGCCCCTCGCGGACAACGAGACCCGTCTCGTCGTCTCCGCCAGCCGCACCGAACTGATGAAGATGAAGGACGGCGGGGAAGCGGTCCTCACGCGCCTCGCCGCCGTTCTCGACATGAAGGCCAAGGACGTCCACGACAAGGTCAGGCTCTGCGACAACAAGACGCCGCAGCCCTGCTGGAACGGCTCGCCCTACCAGCCGATCCCCGTCACCGACGAGGCCACCACCCAGCAGGCGCTCCAGATCCGCGAGCGCGCCGAGGACTTCCCCGGCATCACCGCGGAGCCCACCGCCGTACGCCGCTACGCCGGGCCCGCCAAGGCCAACACCGCCCAGGTGCTCGGCTATCTCTCGCCGGTCACCGACGAG
Organism: Streptomyces panacea; assembly: GCF_040560175.1. Lineage (NCBI taxonomy): Bacteria > Bacillati > Actinomycetota > Actinomycetes > Kitasatosporales > Streptomycetaceae > Streptomyces > Streptomyces panacea. Next base: position 56,955 of record NZ_JARJHW010000005.1, on the reverse strand, counting down.
GAGATCACCAAGGCGCAGGACACCGACTCGCCGTTCCTCCGTTCCGACCAGGTCGGCCGCTCCGGTCTGGAGCGCACGTACGACAAGTACCTGCGCGGCGACGCGGGCGTCACCCGCTACGAGGTCGACAACCTCGGCCGTGTCATCGGCCAGGCCAAGAGCGACCAGGCCGAGCCGGGCTCCAACATCATCACCTCGATCGACGCGCGTGTGCAGGCCGTCGCCGAGTACGAGCTCAGCGAGGCGATGAAGGCGGCCCGCAAGGAGAACGACCGCAACACCAACCAGAACTACAAGGCCGACGCGGGCGCCGTGGTGGTCCTGGAGTCCAAGACCGGCCGCGTCGTCTCGATGGCCTCCCAGCCGACGTACGACCCCAACGCCTGGGTCGGCGGGATCTCCGCGAAGGACTACTCGAAGCTCACCAGCAAGAAGTCCAACTTCCCGCTGCTGAACCGGGGGATCCAGTCGCAGGCCGCCCCCGGCTCGATCTTCAAGGTCATCTCCTCGACGGCGGCGGTCAAGGCCGGATACGACTTCAACGGCAGCTACCCGTGCCCCAGTTCGTACTCCATCGGCAACCAGGTCTTCAAGAACTTCGAGTCCCAGGGCTACGGCAGCATCGACCTCGGCCGCGCCCTTGAGGTCTCCTGCGACACCGTCTTCTACGGGCTCGCGCACAAGGAGTGGCAGAAGGACGGCGGCAACAAGCCCCGGAAGGGCGCCAACGACTGGTTCTACAAGACCGCCAAGCAGTTCGGCCTCGCCAAGGAGACCGGCATCGACCTCCCCAACGAGACCGCCGGCCGGATCCCGGACCGCCAGTGGAAGCAGAACTTCTGGGAGGCCAACAAGGCCGGCTGGTGCGAGCAGGGCAAGAAGGGCGGCACGTACGTCGAGCAACTGGCGTACGAGGGCTGCCTCGAAGGCAACCGGATGCGCGCCGGTGACGCGGTCAACTACTCGATCGGCCAGGGCGACACCCTCGTCACCCCGATCCAGATGGCCACGATCTACGCGGCCATCGCCAACGGCGGCACGATGTACGACCCGAGCGTCGGCAAGGCGATCGTGAGCCCCGACGGCAAGACCGTCGAGGAGATCAAGCCCAAGTCGCACGGCAAGCTGCCGATCGACCGCAAGCTGCGCGACCAGCTGGACAAGGCCCTCGCGGGAGTGGCGACCACCGGTTCGGCCGCCTGGCGGTTCGGCGGCTGGCCGCAGAACAAGATCCCGATGCACGCCAAGACGGGTACGGCCGAGGTCTACGGCAAGCAGACGACCTCCTGGTTCGCCTCGTACACCGAGGACTACACGATCGTCATGACGATCTCCCAGGGTGGTACGGGCTCCGGGGCCTCGGGTCCCGCGGTGCGCAAGATCTACGAGGCGATGTACGGCCTCGACGCGAAGGGCGGGCAGAACCTCAAGAAGGCCCTGATGCCCAAGCCGCGTTCGGCACTGCCGAAGATCCAGCCCGACGGCTCGATCGACGCGCCGGAGGTCAAGCCGTACGTACCGGACAAGAAGCCCCTCGACGGAAACGAGATCGCGCCCGCCGGTGACAACACCGGACCCGTGCCGGACGACGGCGCGAGCCAGGCACCCGGCGCCGCGAGCCCGGCCCCCGACGATCCGGGGCAGGCACCGAACGACAACGAACAGCTCGCGGGCCCACCCGCGCGGAGGGACTGACGCATGGCCGGCACGAGCGGCTTCTCCGTCTCCGGATACGGTCCCGAGCGCGGGCTGTGGGCCACGCTCGCGGCCCGTGACTCCCTGGCGCGCAGACTGGACTGGCCGCTGCTGTTCTCCTCGCTCGCGCTGTCGGCGGTCGGGTCGCTGCTCGTCTGGTCGGCGACCCGCAACCGTACGGATCTCAACCAGGGCGACCCGTACCACTTCCTCTTCCGCCACGTACTGAACACCAGCATCGGGCTTGCCCTGATGATCGGCACGATCTGGCTCGGCCACCGCACCCTGCGCGGCGCGGTGCCGGTGCTCTACGGCATCTCCGTCGTGCTCGTGCTGCTGGTCCTCACCCCGCTCGGCGCCACCATCAACGGCGCGCACGCCTGGATCGTGCTCGGCGGCGGCTTCACCCTCCAGCCCTCGGAGTTCGTGAAGATCACGATCATCCTCGGCATGGCGATGATGCTCGCGGCCAGGGTCGACGCGGGTGATCAGGTCCATCCGGACCATCGGACGGTCGCCAAGTCCCTGGGCCTGGCGGTCATCCCGATCGTGATCGTCATGATGATGCCGGACCTCGGCTCGGTGATGGTCATGGCGGTGATAGTGCTCGGCGTCCTGCTCTCCTCCGGGGCGTCCAACCGGTGGATCTTCGGGCTCGTCGGCGCCGGTGTCGTGGGCGCCGTCGCGGTCGCGGCGCTCGGGGTGCTCGACGAGTACCAGATCAACCGCTTCGCCGCCTTCGCCAACCCGGAGCTGGACCCGGCGGGCGTCGGCTACAACACCAACCAGGCGCGGATCGCGATCGGTTCGGGCGGGCTCACCGGCACCGGGCTGTTCAAGGGGTCCCAGACCACCGGCCAGTTCGTCCCCGAGCAGCAGACCGACTTCGTCTTCACCGTCGCGGGCGAGGAGCTGGGCTTCCTCGGCGCCGGGCTGATCCTGCTGCTGCTCGGTGTGGTGCTGTGGCGCGCCTGCCGGATCGCCCGTGAGACGACCGAGCTGTACGGGACGATCGTGGCGGCCGGGATCATCGCCTGGTTCGCCTTCCAGTCCTTCGAGAACGTCGGGATGACGCTCGGGATCATGCCGGTGGCCGGTCTGCCGCTGCCGTTCGTGTCGTACGGAGGCACGTCGATGTTCGCGGTCTGGATCGCGGTCGGGCTGCTCCAGTCGATCAGGGTGCAGCGGCCGATGTCGGCTTGATCCGCTCGTTCGGCGTCGTGGGGGCTGCCACTCGGTGGTCCCTGCGACTACGTTTGTGAGGATGGCGGACACAAAGCGAGAGATCGAACGTAAGTACGAACTCCCGAAGCGGCCGGCGGAAGGCGACAGCGGCGGCGGCAGCGCGGGCGGCCGTGGCGGTGTCGGCGTCGACGGCGGCGTCGGCGGCGGCTCGAAACCAGGCGGGCGTTCCCTCCTGCCGGACCTCACCAAGGTCCGCGTCGTCTCGGCCGTCACCCATGAGGGCGTCACCGAGCTGGACGCCCTCTACCACGACACGCCGGACCTGCGGCTGACCGCCGACTCCCTCACGCTCCGCCGCCGGACCGGCGGCGCCGACGAGGGCTGGCATCTCAAGTTCCCCGTCGGCCAGGGCGTGCGCGACGAGATCCGGGCCCCGCTCTCCGACACCCTCCCCGACGAGCTCGCGGCGCTGGTGCGCTCGCGGGTCCGCGGCGCGGAGCTGACCCCCGTCGTACGGCTGCGGACCTCCCGTGACACCAGCCTGCTGGTAGACGAGGCCGGCCGGACACTCGCCGAGGTGGCCGTGGACACCGTCCGCGCCGAACGCCTGCCCGCCGGGACCGGCACCGCCGACTGGACCGAGATCGAGGTCGAGCTGGCCGACGACGGCGACCCCGCGCTGCTCGACGCCGTGGAGAAGGCGCTCCGCAAGGCGGGAGTACGTCCGGCGTCCGCCACCTCCAAACTCGCCAGGGCGCTCGCCGAGACGACGCCCGCCGCGAAGGGGGCGAAGGCCCGCAAGGCGGCCGGGGCCGCGCGGCGCGGGCCGGTCACCGCCGGGGACCATGTGCTGGCCTATCTGCGCGAGCAGGCCGACGCGATCGTGTCGTACGACTCCGCCGTCCGCCGTGACCTGCCCGACTCGGTGCACCAGTTGCGGGTCGCCACCCGCCGGATGCGGTCGGCGTTCCGTACGTACAAGAAGGTGCTCGACCGCGACGCCAGCCGGCCCATCGGCGCGGAACTCCAGTGGCTCGCCGGGGAACTGGGCGTCGACCGGGACCAGGAGGTTCTCGCCGGGCGGCTCACCGAAGCCGTCGACGCCCACGACACCACCCTGCTGCTCGGCCCGGTGCACGCCCGGCTCCGGATCTGGGACGCCGCAGGCCGCACCGACGCGCGGGCCCGGACCCTCGCCGTACTCGACAGCGCGCGCTACCTGCGCCTGCTGGACTCGGTGGACGCGCTGCTCACCGATCCGCCGCTGCTCGCCGGCGGCGCGGACGGGAAGCCCGGCAAGGTGCTGCCCCGGGCGATCGTCAAGGACTACGAGCGCCTCGCGGGCCGCGTCGAGCACGCGCTGGGGCTCGTGCCGGGGGAGGAGCGCGATCTGGCGCTGCACGACGCCCGTAAGGCCGCCAAGCGGGCCCGCTACGCCGCCGACGCGGCCGGGCCCGCCCTCGGGAAGCCCGCGAAGCGCTTCTCGAAGCGGATGAAGGCCGTGCAGAGCGTGCTCGGCGACCACCAGGACAGCGTGGTGGCCCGCGACGCCCTGCGCGACCTCGCGATCCAGGCCCATGCCGCCGGTGAGTCCGCCTTCACCTGGGGACTGCTGTACGGCGAGGAGGAGGCGCGGGCGGCGGACCGCGAGCGTGAACTGCCCCGCGTCTGGCGGAAGTCGGCCGAGCCGAAGCTGCGGACGGCGCTGGGCGGCTGAGGCCCGCTTTCGCGCGGTGAGGGGCGGGCGGCGGTCGGGGTAGCCTGGATGGTCACCCTGTCAGCCCACGAAAGTCGCCGTGATGTCTGCTGTCGAATCGGTCTTCCCACAGCTCGAAGCCCTGCTCCCGCATGTGCAGAAGCCGATCCAATACGTCGGTGGTGAACTCAACTCCACCGTCAAGGACTGGGACGAGTGCGACGTCCACTGGGCGCTGATGTACCCGGACGCCTACGAGGTCGGGCTGCCCAACCAGGGCGTCATGATCCTTTACGAGGTACTCAACGAGCGTGAGGGCGTGCTCGCCGAGCGCACGTACAGCGTCTGGCCCGACCTCGAAGAGCTGATGCGCGAGCACAAGGTCCCGCAGTTCACGGTGGACGCGCACCGTCCCGTCTCCGCCTTCGACGTCTTCGGGCTCTCCTTCTCCACCGAGCTCGGCTACACCAACATGCTCACGGCGCTCGACCTGGCCGGGATCCCGCTCAACGCGGCGGACCGCACCGTCGACCACCCGATCGTGCTGGCGGGCGGCCACGCGGCGTTCAACCCCGAGCCGATCGCCGAGTTCATCGACTGCGCCGTCATCGGCGACGGCGAGCAGGCCGTCCTGACGATCACCGAGATCGTCCGGGCCTGGAAGGCCGAGGGGCGGACCGGCGGCCGCGAGGAGCTGCTGCTGCGGCTCGCGAAGACCGGCGGGGTGTACGTCCCCGGCTTCTACGACGTGGAGTACCTGCCGGACGGCCGTATCGCCCGTACCGTCCCCAACCGCTCCGGCGTCCCGTGGCGGGTCTCCAAGCACACCGTCATGGACCTGGACGAGTGGCCCTACCCGAAGCAGCCGCTGGTGCCGCTCGCCGAGACCGTGCACGAGCGCATGTCCGTCGAGATCTTCCGCGGCTGCACGCGCGGCTGCCGCTTCTGCCAGGCCGGCATGATCACGCGGCCCGTCCGGGAGCGCAGCATCACCGGCATCGGCGAGATGGTCGAGAAGGGCCTCAAGGCGACCGGCTTCGAGGAGGTCGGCCTGCTGTCGCTGTCCTCCGCCGACCACAGCGAGATCGCCGACATCGCCAAGGGCCTCGCCGACCGGTACGCGGAGGACAAGATCGGCCTCTCCCTCCCGTCCACCCGCGTCGACGCCTTCAACGTCGACCTCGCCAACGAGCTGACGCGCAACGGCCGCCGCTCCGGCCTCACCTTCGCCCCCGAGGGCGGCTCCGAGCGGCTGCGCAAGGTCATCAACAAAATGGTCTCGGAGGAGGACCTGATCCGTACGGTCTCCACCGCGTACGGCAACGGCTGGCGCCAGGTGAAGCTCTACTTCATGTGCGGGCTGCCGACGGAGACCGACGAGGACGTCCTGCAGATCGGCGACATGGCGGTCAAGGTCATCGCCGAGGGCCGCCAGGTCTCCGGCCAGAACGACATCCGCTGCACCGTCTCCATCGGCGGCTTCGTGCCCAAGCCGCACACGCCGTTCCAGTGGGCGCCGCAGCTCGGCGTCGAGGAGACCGACGCGCGGCTGCTGAAGCTCCGCGACAAGATCCGCGCGGACAAGAAGTACGGCCGCTCGATCGGCTTCCGCTACCACGACGGCAAGCCCGGCATCGTCGAGGGCCTGCTCTCACGCGGCGACCGCCGGGTGGGCGCGGTGATCCGCGCGGTCTACGAGGACGGCGGCCGGTTCGACGGCTGGCGCGAGCACTTCAGCTACGACCGCTGGATGGCCGCCGCCCGGAAGACGCTCCCGGCGGCCGGCGTGGACGTCGACTGGTACACCACCCGCGAGCGCACCTACGAGGAGGTCCTGCCCTGGGACCACCTGGACTCCGGTCTCGACAAGGAGTGGCTCTGGGAGGACTGGCAGGACGCCCTCGACGAGACCGAGGTCGAGGACTGCCGCTGGACACCGTGCTTCGACTGCGGCGTGTGCCCGCAGCTGGACCTCGACATCCAGATCGGCCCGACGGGCAGGAAGCTGCTGCCGCTGACGGTGGCTCAGCCAGCCGGCCAGGGTGGGTAGCCCTGTTGCCGGGGGAGTGGTCGAGCGCCTGACGGATGATGTGCGCCGGCGTCTCGTTGTCCGCCAGGACGACCAGGACGACTTCGCCGACCAGTTCTGATGAGCGTAGAGCCCCACACCTGCCGAAGGTGTGGGGCTCTTCCCGGTGGTTCCTCGGTAATGGGGAGCACTCGTTCGATCGATGCGCTCGCCGAATTCACACCACCGTGCGCCCACGGGCGCCGACTCGGGCCACGCGGTGTGTGGGCGCTGTGGCGTCCGGACGATACTGGTCGCGTGATCGTCGAACGCGCGTACGTCCATCTCTCCTCGTACGACGAGGAAACCTGGCCCTGGTCGGTGCCTTGCGTCCGTCAACTGCTCGACGAAGGGCTGCGGTTCACCGCACCGGTGACCTTTCTGGTCGGTGAGAACGGCTCGGGGAAGTCGACCCTGGTCGAGGCGTTGGCGGAGGGGTTCGGCCTGGACTCCTACGGTGGCTCCCACGACTGGCGCTACGCCTCTCCGCGCGGCAAGTCGACCCTCGGTGAGCGCATGAGATTCGACGCCGCCTCGGGGCGCGGGCGCCGTATGGCCACCAGCTGGTCGGCCCGCAAGGGCTTCTTCCTGCGTGCCGAGACCGCGCGGGACGCCCTGGGCAGGGAGGGGTTCTCTCCGGACCACGTCAGTCATGGGGAGGGCTTTCTCGCGGCGTTCCGTGGGAAGTTCCTTCACGCCGGGCTCTACGTTCTCGACGAGCCGGAGGCAGCACTCTCCTTCTCTTCGTGCCTTGAACTGATCGGGCACATCGACCGGTTGGCGAAGGAGGGCGGTCAGGTCATCTGTGCCACGCACTCCCCGTTGCTGACCGCACTGCCGGGCGCGGACATCATCGAGGCCGGTGAGCACGGTATGCGAAGGGTCGCCTGGCGGGAGCTCGGCGTCGTGGATCACTGGCGCCGCTATCTCGCCGACCCGCACAGCTATCTGCGGCACATCGTCGAACAGTAGGCGGGTCCCGCTCCCCGGACGGACGGACGGACGGAAGCCGGGGCCGTCGCCCCCCACGGCACGGTGGTGCCCGGTCTCGAATCGGGCACGAACACGGTGCGCGGCTCCGATCCGGGATCCGGGCGGGCGCCGGACGCGTCCTGTCGGGCATGGATCTGGACAAGACGCCGGCCCGGACGGCACCGGAGCGGTTCGAGCCGGGTGAGGGCTGTCTGACCACGGCCGTCCGGATTCCGGTCCGGATCGTCGTACTCGTACTCGTCGTCCCGGTGCGCATGGTGTGGGATCTGCTCGCCGCCGGGGCGCGGGCACTGCACCGCTCCGTGCTGCGGCCGGTCGGGCGGGGCATCGGGCTGGCCTGCTCCTGGCTGTACGAGTCGCTGCTCGCCCCGGTCGGGCGCGCGCTGGGCGTGACGCTGGTGTGGCTGGGCAAGGCGCTGTTCGTATGGCCGTGGGTGGCCCTGTGGCGGTACGTGGTGGTGCCCGTGGCGCGGTACGGGTTCGTGGTGCCGGTGGTGTGGCTGTACGAGAGCGTCCTCACCCCGGTCGGACACGGCGTCGGCGTCGTCTGCTCCTGGCTGTACGAGACGTTGCTCACGCCGACGGGGCAGGTGCTGGTGTGGGTGGTGCGCTACGGGTTCGTGGTGCCGGTGGTGTGGCTGTACGGAAGCGTCCTCACTCCGATCGGGCGCGGCATCCTCTGGCTGCTCACCGGGCTCGTCAAGGGCGTCGTGTCGGCCGTCGGCGGTGTCTGGACGGGGCTCGGGTGGCTCCTCGGCACCCTGCTGATCACTCCGCTCGGCCGGCTCCACCGCAGGGTCCTGGCCCCCCTGGGCCGCGAGATCGCCGACGCGATCGGCGTCGCCTGGCGGATCGCCGGACAGATCTCGCGCGCGGTCGGCCGGGCGCTGAAATGGCTGGCCCGGATCCTGATCGGGCAGCCCGTGAGCTGGTTCTACCGAGGCGTCTGCACCCCGGTCGGCCACGCCGTACGCGACCACGTGTGGGCCCCGGCCAGGAAAGCGGCCGCAGAAGCCGGCCGGGCGGTCAGGAGCGCGCTGCGCTCCGCCGGGGAAACGGCCCGGCAGACCCGCCGCGACGCCTGGCGCGCCCTGGTCGGGCCTCCCCGCCCGGCCGAGCCTGTGAAGGCGCCGGTCGACGGGGCGCGTACGCTGGGTAGTACAACAACCGTCCCCGGCGCGGTACCCGCACCCGTGATCTCCCTGCGCAAGCAGGTGTGAGCCGGGTTTTCCGGGGCCGACCGCCCGGTCGGCCGCGCGTCCGAGGGTGTGCGCCACCGCGCGCACCCCGCACCGAGGAGAAGAACCACTGGGCAAGCGACAGCCCGAAGGCCCACCGCCCGCGCCGGCGGTGCAGCGCATCAGACTGCGCTACACCAAGCGTGGCCGCCTCCGGTTCACCAGCCACCGCGATTTCCAGCGCGCCTTCGAGCGGGCCCTGCGCCGCGCCGACGTCCCCATGGCGTACTCGGCGGGCTTCACCCCGCACCCGAAGGTCAGCTACGCCAATGCCGCACCCACCGGCACGGGCAGCGAGGCCGAATATCTGGAGATCGCCCTCGCGGCGCCGCGTGACCCAGACACCCTGCGCGAACTGCTCGACGAGTCGCTGCCCACCGGGCTCGACATCATCGACGCCGTCGAGGTCCGTACGTCGGGACTCGCCGACCGGCTGACCGCCTCCGTGTGGGAGCTGCGGCTCGACGGGGTGGCGTACGAACAGGCCGTGCGGGCCGTGACCGCCTTCCTCGCCGCCGAGGTGGTGGAGGTCGAACGGCGCGCGAAGAACGGCATGCGGACCTTCGACGCACGAGGGGCCGTGGTCGACCTGCGGACGCTTCGTCCACAGGCCGATAGGCCGGGGGCCGAGCGCTGTGCGATACTGCGGCTGGTTGTTCGGCACGTGACACCCGCCGTACGACCCGACGACGTCCTTTCCGGTCTCCGAGCTGTGGCCGACCTGGCGCCGCCGGTCCCCGCAGCGGTGACCAGGCTGGCGCAGGGGCTCTTCGACGAGGAGTCCGGAACGGTGACCGACCCGCTCGCGCCCGACCGCGAGGCAGTCACGGCAGGCTCATCCATGGCCGCCGGACCCGCCGCCGCGAAGGCGCCGGAAGGTGCGGTTTCCGCGTAGGACGGTTGTTGTAGCGCAGCCCTTGAAAGAGCCTCGGGAGCCACCTGGGTCGGGCGGCGCGCTGACCACGAAGACTTTCGCCAGGCCGTGTGTACGACGCGTACACACGGAACCGGCGACCCAGACATAACAGCTCCTGTGCGGCGCCCGCGCCCCGGACGGCGGCATTCGCGCCTCAGCGCGGGCCGCGGCCGGACCGGATCAAGGCGTGGCGCCCGGGAGCGTGACGGGAGAACCGCCCGCATGTCCCAGAACGAACCCGGTACGACCCGGGAAACCGAAGAAGAACTGAACAGCCCCAGCGACACGCTGCCGCCGCGCCGCAGGCGCCGCGCCGCGTCGCGTCCGGCGGGGCCGCCGTCCGCGGCGGCCGAGGCCGCCGAGGGGGCGAAGGTCACGGCGAGCGTGCCGGAGGAGACCTCCGAGCCCGTCGCCGACGAGGCCGCGCCGCCGCGTGCCCGCCGCCGGGCCACCCGTAAGGCCACCGCTCCCGTGGAGATCGTGGCCGATCCCGCACCCGAGGTCGCCGCCCCGGAGGCACTCGCCGAGCCCGAGGCCGAGGAGGCCGCGCCGCCCCGTGCGCGGCGCCGTGCGACCCGCAAGGTCGCCGCTCCCGCCGAGACGGTTGCCGAGCCGGTGATCGAGCCGGTGATCGAGCCCGCCGCCCCTGAGGCCGTCGCGGAGCCCGCCGCCGAACCCGCTGTCGAGCCCGTCGCCGACGAGGCCGCGCCGCCGCGTGCCCGCCGCCGGGCTACCCGTAAGGTCGCCGCTCCCGCCGAGAGTGTCGCGGAGCCGGTCGTCGAGCCCGTGGCCGAGACCGCTCCCGAGCCCGTCGCCGAGCCGGTGGCCGATGAGGCCGCGCCGCCCCGTGCGCGGCGCCGTGCGACCCGCAAGGTGACCGCTCCGGCGACCACTCCCCGGCCCGCCGAGGCGGACGACGGGGACACCGACGAGGTCGCGCAGGGCGAGACGCTCCCCGCGAACGCCGTCACGCAGATCACCGCCGACGAGGAGCGGGTCGAGGCGGCCGAGAAGGCCGCCACCCGTGGCCGCACGCGTCGCAGGGGCGGCGCCTCGCCGGAGTTCACCGCCGAGCCCAAGGCGGAGCCGAAGGCCGAGTCGAAGTCCGAGCCCAAGGCCAGGAAGGCCGAGCAGCGCAACGGCTCCGGGCCGTCCGCCGCCAAGGCCAAGGAGACCGACGCGCCCGACCGGTCGCGTCGGCGTGCCACCCGGCCCGCCGTGGCCGTCTTCCAGGCGCCCGTCTTCGCCGAGCCGATGTTCCAGACCCCCGAGTCGGCCGCCGCCATGGCCGCCGCCGGTGACGTCGAGGACGACGACGACCTCGACATCGAGGACGAGACGACGGCCGAGCCCGTCGCCGCGCCCGCCCCCGAGCCTTCGGGCCGCCGCCGGCGCCGCCGCCGCGGCGAGTCCGCCGAAGCGGCCGAGCCCGCGCCGGCCCCCGCCGCCGCGCGGGACGCCGATGACGAGCCCGACACCGAGCAGTCCGCCGAGGGCGACGAGTCCGACTCCGACTCCGAGTCCGAGGACTCCGACGAGTTCGACCGTCCGTCGCGCCGCCGCCGCCGGGGCGGCCGTCGCCGTCGCCGCGGTGAGTCCGCGGACGCCGACGAGCAGTCGGACGAGCACTCCGACGACGCGCCGGAGGAGCGGGGCCAGGACCGCGGCAGGAAGCACGAGTCCGAGGACGAGGACGGCTCCGACACGGACGCCGCCGACTCCGACGAGCAGGACGACGACGACTCCGCCAACCAGTCGGGCGGCGGGAGCAGCAGCAGCCGTCGGCGTCGCCGCAGGCGTCGTCGCAGCGGTGACGGCGGTTCGGACAACGAGAACAACGGCGTGGACGACCCGGAGCGTACGGTCGTCAAGGTCCGCGAGCCGCGCGAGCGCCGTACGAAGGACACCGAGCCCGGCACCGGTGTGGACGAGGTCCAGTCCATCAAGGGCTCGACCCGTCTGGAGGCGAAGAAGCAGCGCCGCCGCGAGGGCCGCGAGCAGGGCCGCCGCCGCGTGCCGATCATCACCGAGGCGGAGTTCCTGGCGCGCCGCGAGGCCGTCGAGCGGGTGATGGTCGTCCGCCAGAACGGCGAGCGCACCCAGATCGGCGTTCTCGAGGACGACGTGCTCGTCGAGCACTACGTCAACAAGGAGCAGGCCACCAGCTACGTCGGCAACGTCTACCTGGGCAAGGTGCAGAACGTACTGCCGTCCATGGAGGCCGCCTTCGTCGACATCGGCAAGGGGCGCAACGCCGTCCTGTACGCCGGTGAGGTCAACTTCGAGGCGCTTGGCATGGCCAACGGCCCGCGCCGTATCGAGACCGCGCTCAAGTCCGGCCAGTCGGTCCTCGTCCAGGTGACGAAGGACCCGATCGGCCACAAGGGCGCGCGCCTCACCAGTCAGGTCTCGCTCCCCGGCCGCTACCTCGTGTACGTCCCCGAGGGCTCGATGACCGGCATCAGCCGCAAGCTCCCCGACACCGAGCGGGCGCGGCTGAAGACCATCCTGAAGAAGATCGTCCCCGAGGACGCGGGCGTCATCGTCCGTACGGCCGCCGAGGGCGCGAGCGAGGACGAGCTGCGCCGCGACGTCGAGCGCCTCCAGTCGCAGTGGGAGGACATCCAGAAGAAGGCGAAGAGCGGCAACGCCCCGACCCTTCTCTACGGTGAGCCGGACATGACCGTCCGGGTCGTGCGCGACATCTTCAACGAGGACTTCACCAAGGTCATCGTCAGCGGTGACGAGGCGTGGCAGACCATCCACGGTTACGTGGCGCACGTGGCGCCCGACCTCTCCGACCGGCTGAACCGCTGGACGAGTGAGGTCGACGTCTTCGCCTCGTACCGGATCGACGAGCAGCTCATGAAGGCGCTGGACCGCAAGGTCTGGCTGCCGAGCGGTGGCTCGCTGGTCATCGACAAGACCGAGGCCATGATCGTGGTCGACGTCAACACCGGGAAGTTCACCGGTCAGGGCGGCAACCTCGAAGAGACCGTCACCAGGAACAACCTGGAGGCGGCCGAGGAGATCGTGCGTCAGCTGCGGCTGCGCGACCTCGGCGGCATTGTCGTCATCGACTTCATCGACATGGTCCTCGAATCGAACCGGGATCTGGTGCTGCGGCGACTGCTGGAGTGCCTGGGCCGGGACCGTACGAAGCATCAGGTCGCCGAAGTGACGTCGCTGGGCCTGGTCCAGATGACCCGTAAGCGGGTGGGCCAGGGTCTGCTGGAGTCGTTCTCCGAGACCTGCGTCCACTGCAACGGGCGCGGCGTCATCGTCCACATGGAGCAGCCCACCAGCTCCGGTGGGGGCGGCGGCAACGTCGGCGGCAACGGCAAGCGCGCGAAGAAGCGCCGCGGCGGGTCCGGTGCGGACCACGACCACAGCCATGACCACGAGCACGAGACGGCGGCCGAGGTCCTGACGGACGCGGACTCCGAGTCGGAGTCCGAGGCCGAGGTGGCGGCGGAGGTCGCCGCGCCGGTCGCGCTCTCCGCGCCGGAGTTCGTGCCCGACGAGGAGCTGTACAGCAGCGTCGCGGAGGCCGAGACGGCCGCGCGTGGCGGGCGTTCGCGCCGCCGGGCGTCGCGCAAGGCGTCGGCTCCGGCCGGTTCGCCGAGGTCGACGGAGCCCGAGCCGAAGGTGCGGGCCGACGAGCCGGCCCAGGCATCGGCTCCGGTGGCCCCGTCCGTGCCGGTGGCCGAGCCCGAGGCCGACGTGGAGGAGGCGGCTCCGCAGGGCCGTACCCGCCGCCGGGCGACCCGTAAGGCGTCGGCTCCGGCCGGTTCGCCGAAGTCGGGCGGGTCCGACCGCGCCGCCGAGCAGGCGGCCGAGGCCGTCGTCGAGCAGTCGGCGGCGCCCGTCGAGGCGGAGCCGGAGGCCGTACGGCCCGAGCCCGTCACCGAGGCGCCCGTCACCGACGCGCCGGTCGGCGACACGCCCGAGGCGGCGCCGCCGCGGGCGCGCCGCAGGGCGACCCGTAAGGCGTCGGCCCCGGCCGGTTCGCCGGCGGGCGCCGAGGAAGCGGCCGTCCTGGTGGTGGATTCCGCACCGGAGTCCGCTCAATCGGCCGAATCCTCGGGTCACGCCGAAGAGTCCGGCGAGTCCGGCGACGACAGCAATGCGGAATCTTCAGCTCCGGCCAAGAAGACGGCTCGAAAGACCGCGAAGAAGGCCACGGCGAAGAAGGCGGCCACGAAGAAGACGGCAGCCAAGAAGACCGCGACCAAGAAGACGGCGGCGAAGAAGACGACCACGAAGTCCGTGGCCAAGAAGACATCGGCGGCCGAGCAGCAGTCGGCTCCCGCGGTGTCGGTGCCCACTGATGGGTGAGCTGTCAAGCTGAACGTTTGGTGATCGTTGGTTGAACGGTCCGTGCCCGCCTCTGGGAATCCAGTGGCGGGCACGGGCCTTTTTGTTTCGGAGTTGATGCGATTGGCGGTTAACAGCGCCGAAATTCCACCGGAAATTGCTGATAATGTGACTGGCGGTCCCCGCCGTCGACAGTCCCCGCCCGGAACCTGCGGTCGGGGACCGGCCCGTACAGGGACAGCGGTCCCACATTCCTCGGCAGGGCGTCGGCCATCGCGCCGTAGGGGTACACGCGGCCTCGTGAGACGCCCGCTGCACCCCTGGCCTCTGCCACAGAGAGCTTTCGCGGTGTTTCAAGGAGGACGACGTCCATGTCGAGCAGTGAAGTGCAGCCGATTCCCGCTGCCCGCCCGGTCATCGGGGAAGAAGAGATCGAGGCCGCGGTCCGCGTACTGCGCACCGGTCGGGTTGTCCAGGGCCCCGAGGTGGCCGCGTTCGAAGAAGGCTTCGCCGAGCTCGTCGCCGGCCGCCACTGCGTGGCCGTGAACTCGGGCACGTCGGCGCTCCACCTGCTGCTGCTCGGTCTCGGCATCGGCCCGGGTGACGAGGTCATCGTGCCCTCGTTCTCGTTCGCCGCCTCCGCCAACGCGGTACGGCTCGTCGGCGCCGACGTCGTCTTCGCCGACATCGAGCCCGGCAACTTCGGACTCGACCCGGCCGCCGTCGAGGCCGCGATCACCCCGCGCACCGCCGCGATCATGCCGGTCCACCTGTACGGCAACCCGGCCTCGATGGACAAGCTGATGCCCATCGCCGACAAGCACAAGCTCGCCGTCGTGGAGGACGCCTGCCAGGCGCACGCCGCGTCCCTGCACGGCACGCCGGTCGGCGCCTTCGGCTCCGGCGGCACCTTCAGCTTCTACCCGACGAAGAACATGCACTCTCTCGAAGGCGGCATGATCTCCACCGGGGACGCCGAGGTCGCCCGCACCCTGCGCCTGCTGCGCAACCAGGGCATGGAGCAGCGGTACGCCAACGAGATCGTCGGCGCCAACATGCGCCTGACCGACGTGGCCGCCGCCATCGGCCGCGTACAGCTCGCCAAGCTCCCCGGCTGGACCGAGCAGCGCCGCGCCAACGCCGCGTACCTCACCGAGAACATCACCGCGCCCGGTGTGGTGACACCCCCGGTCGCCGAGGGCGCGTACCACGTCTACCACCAGTACACCGTCCGGATCACCGGCGACCGCGACGCCGCGATGGTGATGCTCACCGAGGCCGGCGTCGGCAACGCCGTGTACTACCCGACCCCCATCCACCGGCTGCGGCCGTTCTGGGAGCCGGACCAGAAGGCCGGACGCAACTGGGACCTGCCCGAGACCGAGCGGGCGGCCGCCGAGGTCGTCTCGCTTCCGGTGCACCCCTCGCTGACCCCGTCCGACCTGGAGCGAATCGTTTCCGCCGTGAACGAGCTGGGAGAGAAGCTGTGACCACCGCGGGACTGCGCGCCGGCCTGATCGGCCTGGGTTCGATGGGGCGCCACCACGCACGCGTACTGGCCGGTCTCGACGGCGTCTCGCTCGTCGGGGTCGTCGACCCGCTCGGCGACAAGAACGGACTGGCGCAGGGCGCGCCCGTCCTCGCCACCGTCGAGGAACTGCTCGCCCTCGGCGTCGACTACGCCGTCATCGCCTGCCCGACCGCCCTGCACGAGGAGGTCGGCCTCCAGCTCGCCGAGGCCGGGGTGAGCGCGCTCATCGAGAAGCCGCTGGCCGACACCGTCGAGGGCGCGCGCCGTCTGGTCGATGCCTTCGAATCACGCGACCTCGTCGCCGGCGTCGGCCACATCGAGCGCTGCAACCCGGCGCTGCGCAGCCTCCGCACCCGGCTGGAGGCCGGTGAACTCGGCGACGTGTACCAGGTGGTGACGCGCCGTCAGGGACCGTTCCCGCACCGCATCGCCGATGTCGGCGTCGTCAAGGATCTCGCCACCCACGACATCGACCTGACCGGCTGGGTGACCGGCCAGACGTACACCTCGATCTCCGCCCACACGGTGTCCAAGAGCGGCCGTCCGCACGAGGACATGGTCTCCGCCGTGGGCCGGCTCTCCGACGGCACGATGGTCAACCACCTGGTCAACTGGCTGAGCCCGCTCAAGGAGCGGTTCACCTCGGTCACCGGCGAGCGCGGCTGCTTCATCGCCGACACGCTCACCGCCGACCTGACCTTCTACTCCAACGCGGCGGTGACGACCGAGTGGGAGGCGCTGCGCGCGTTCCGCGGCGTGGCCGAGGGCGACATGATCCGCTACGCCATCCCCAAGCGCGAGCCGCTGCTGGTGGAGCACGAGCTGTTCCGCGACGCCGTACTCGGCGAGTCGCACGACATCTGCACACTGCGGCAGGGCCTTCGTACGGTCGAGGTGGCCGCGTCCGTTCTGGAGTCGGCCGCGAACGGCCGCACCGTGGTTTTCGA
Source organism: Streptomyces panacea (assembly GCF_040560175.1). NCBI lineage: Bacteria > Bacillati > Actinomycetota > Actinomycetes > Kitasatosporales > Streptomycetaceae > Streptomyces > Streptomyces panacea. The sequence goes on along the minus strand of NZ_JARJHW010000005.1, from coordinate 40,369 downwards.
GACGGGAGACGGCGCGAGTCATGTCGGCTGACAACCTGGTGGGACAACGGCACGGAAGTCCGCGCGGGCGGATCGTGATGCTCGTCGACAACGGCGTGAACGGTGATTCGCGCGTACAGAAGGAAGCACGTTCGGCGGCGGCGGCCGGCTGGGACGTCATCCTGCTGGGCAAGTCCCCGAACAAGAACGAGCAGACATGGCGTCTCGGGGACGCCGAGGTCAGACTGCTGCACGTACCGGGTCCCATGCACAGGCGGCGGTACGAGTACCGGCGCGCGATCCTGCGTGCCCCCCTCGCCTACCGTCCGGGTCCGCTCGCCGCCTACCGCAAGCAGCGGATGAAGGCCTGGCGCGCCGAGCTGAACCTCCGTCTCATCGAGGCGAAGCTGGCGGGCTCGACCGTCCGGAAGCTGGCCCTCGTCCCGTCGCGAATCGCCTCCAAGGTGCTGAGCAAATGGGTGGGCCTGCGGGCGCGTCAGGCGCGTTCCCTGGAACGTCGCCGGAAGGACATGACGTCGTCGCTGGACCGCCTGTCCACCGCGTTCTGGCAGCGCACGATGGGTGTCCGCGCATGGCGACGGCTCGACCCGTTCCTGTGGGACATGGAGCTGGCGTACGGCAAGGTCATCGACGCCCTCGAACCCGATCTGATCCACGCGAACGACTTCCGCATGATCGGTGTGGGCGCGCGGGCGAAGCTACGTGCCAAGGGCAAGGGGCGCGAGGTCAAACTGGTCTGGGACGCGCACGAGTTCCTCCCGGGCATCAAGCCGTGGAACCCGCACCCCCGGTGGCACATCGCCCAGTGCGCGCACGAGAGCGAGTTCGCGAAGCACGCCGACGCGGTCACCACCGTCTCGGGGACGCTCGGCGACATGCTCGTCGAGCGCCATGGACTCACCGCCACCCCGGAGATCGTGCTCAACACCCCGGACGCGGAGATCTCCCCGGAGCAGGCCGCGGAGCCGGTGCCCGATCTGCGCGCGCTCTGCGGGATCGGACCCGATGTCCCGCTCACGGTCTACAGCGGCGCGGCGGCCCCGCAGCGCGGCCTCGACATCATGGTCGAATCGCTTCCCCAACTCCCGGACGTCCACGTCGCGTTCGTGGTGCTGCGACCGAACTCGGAGTACATGACGTCGCTGCTGGTACGGGCGGGGGAGCTGGGTGTGACCGAGCGGGTCCACATACTCCCGTACGTGCCGCACTACCAGGTCGTGCCGTTCCTCTCGGCGGCGGACGTGGGTGTCATCCCGATCCACCACTGGCCCAACCACGAGATCGCCCTGATCACCAAGTTCTTCGAGTACTCGCACGCCCGGCTGCCGTTCGTGGTCAGCGATGTGAAGACGATGGGAGAGATGGTCGCGAAGACCGGGCAGGGCGAGGTCTTCACGGCCGAGGACGTCTCGGACTACGTCCGCGCGGTCAAGTCGGTCCTCGCCGACCCCAAGAAGTACCGGGACGTGTACGAGGACCGGGGTCTGCTCGCCCAGTGGACCTGGGAGGCGCAGGCCGAGATCCTCGACGGCGTCTACTCCCGGCTGCTGAGCCGTCCGCGCAGCGAGACCGGAGTCCCGGCGACGCGGGTGGCGGCATGAACGCCACGCCCGATGTGACGGTCGTGGTGGCCGTGTACAACACGATGCCCTATCTGACCGAGTGTCTGAACTCGCTCGTCGGCCAGACCATCGGCCTGAAGCGGCTTCAGGTCGTGGCCGTCAACGACGGCTCGACCGACGACAGCGGTGCCGAACTCGACCGGTTCGCGAAGGAGTACCCGGACACGGTCAAGGTCATCCACCAGGAGAACAGCGGGGGTCCGGCGGCGCCGAGCAACCGCGCCCTGGAGATCGCCACCGGCCGTTTCGTCTACTTCATCGGCTCCGACGACTACCTCGGCGAAGAGGCGCTGGAGCGGATGGTCGCCTGCGCCGACGAGCACGAGTCGGACGTGGTGATCGGCAAGATGGTCGGCACCAACGGCCGCTACGTGCACCAGGCGCTGTACAAGAAGAACGACCCGAACCTCAGCCTGTACGACTCGGCGCTGCCGTTCACCCTCTCCAACACCAAGCTCTTCCGGCGTGAACTGGTGGAGCGGCACAAGCTCCGCTTCCCCGAAGACCTGCCGGTCGGCAGCGACCAGCCGTTCACCATCGAGGCGTGCGTGCGGGCCGAGCGGATCTCCGTCCTCGGCGACTACACGTACTACTACGCGGTGAAGCGCGGCGACGCGAGCAACATCACCTATCGGGCCGACCACCTGGCCAGGCTGCACTGCACCACCCGCATCATGCGGCACGCGGCCGGTCTGATCGAGGCGGGCCCCCGGCGCGACGCCGTGTTCAAGCGTCACTTCACCTGGGAGCTGGCCAAGCTCGTCCAGGACGATTTCCTGCCGCTCGACCCCGTGACCCAGCGCGAGCTGTGCGCGGGGATCGCCGAACTCGCCGACGACTACCTGACGGACGAGCTGCGTGACTCGCTCGACGTCAAACGGCGGGTACGGATACTGCTGGCCCGGCGTGGCGCCGTGGCCGAACTCACCAAGGCCATCGCCGACGAGGCCGAGCACGGCGCGCCGCCGTTCCTGCTCGAAGCCGGGCGGGCGTTCGCCGCCTACCCCGGCCTGCGCGACCCGGCCGTCCAACTGCCCGACCGGAGCTACGAGTTGGTGGGGGAGGCGGTCCCCGGCCGGCTCGCCGACGGCACCCGGCTGATTTCCGCCAACTGGGAGCGGAGTGGCGACTCGTTCTTCCTGGCGGTCGTCGTACGGATCGGCGTCGGCGGACAGACCGACTCCGCCGTGATCCGGCTGGCCCGGACCGCGATGCCCAAGAGCGCGGACAAGGCGGCGGCCCGCCGCCTGCCGGCGGGGGACCAACTGCCGGATCCGGTAGGGGAGTTCACCCGTGTGCCGGAGCCCGACGGCGCCGGAGGAACCATCCTCACCGCCCGGATCCCGCTCCCGGCGGTCCGGATCAAGGCGGGCGTTCGTCTCTACGTGGACGTCGCCGGCTCGACGTACGAGATCCCGATCCGTACCCGGGGCCTGCCGATGCCGCTCGCCCGACGGTGGGGCGACGCCGTCCCGTACCGGGCGTCGGCCAATGTGAATCCCAAGGGGCGACTGGTGATCACCACGGCTCCGCTGTGGGAGCCGACACCGTCCTTCCGCGCGCGGGTACGACGCCTGCTGCCCCGGTTCAAGAGGAAAGTAATCCGATGAATATCTGTGTAGTCGCGCTCGGCAAGATCGGTCTGCCGCTCGCCGTGCAGTTCGCCGTCAAGGGCCACCGCGTCTTCGGCGCCGACGTCAACGAGAAGGTCGTCGAGCTGGTCAACGCCGGTACGGAGCCCTTCCCCGGCGAGCACGACCTCGACGTCAAGCTCAAGCGGAGCGTCGACGCCGGGCTGCTGACGGCCACGACCGACACCGCCGCCGCCGTCGCGCAGTCCGACGCCGTCGTGGTCGTCGTCCCGCTCTTCGTGGACGCCGAGGGCGTTCCCGACTTCGGCTGGATGGACTCCGCGACGAAGGCGATCGCCAAGGGCCTGAAGCCCGGCACCCTCGTCAGCTACGAGACCACCCTGCCCGTCGGCACCACCCGCACCCGCTGGGCGCCGATGCTCCAGGAGGGCTCGGGGCTCACCCCCGGCGAGGACTTCCACCTCGTCTTCTCGCCCGAACGCGTCCTGACCGGGCGGGTCTTCGCGGATCTGCGCCGCTACCCCAAGCTCGTCGGCGGCATCGACGAGGCGTCGGCCAAGCACGGCGTCGACTTCTACGAGGCCGTGCTCGACTTCGACGTACGCGAGGACCTGCCGCGCGAGAACGGCGTCTGGGACCTCGGCACCGCCGAGGCCTCCGAGCTGGCGAAGCTCGCCGAGACCACGTACCGCGACGTCAACATCGGCCTGGCCAACCAGTTCGCGCGCTTCGCCGACCAGAACGACATCGACATCAAGAAGGTCATCGAGGCCTGCAACAGCCAGCCGTACAGCCACATCCACCAGCCCGGCATCGCCGTCGGCGGCCACTGCATCCCGATCTACCCGCGGATGTACCTGTGGAACGACCCGACGGCGACCGTCGTGCGCTCGGCGCGTGAGGCGAACGCGGCGATGCCCGAGTACGCGGTGGACCTGCTGGCGGCGGCGTACGGCGACCTGACCGGCGTGTCGGTGCTCGTGCTGGGCGCGGCCTACCGCGGCGGGGTCAAGGAGACGGCGTTCTCCGGCGTCTTCCCGACCGTCGAGGCGCTGCGGGCGCGCGGCGCCGTGCCGTACGTCTCCGACCCGATGTACACGTCCGAGGAACTGACCGCGCACGGCCTGCCGCCGCACGAGGGCGAGAAGGTCACGGCCGCGGTGCTCCAGGCGGACCACGCGGAGTACCGCGACCTGAAGCCGGCCGACCTGCCGGACGTCACGGTGCTGGTCGACGGCCGCCGTACCACCGACCCGGATGTCTGGCGCGGTGTACGCCGCGTCGTCATCGGCGGCTGACGCTCCACACGGAACCGGAAGAGGCCCGAACCACGCCGGTTCGGGCCTCGCGCCGTATCAGCGCTGATGCCTACGCGCGCTCCGTCAGGACGCCGTCCTTCTCGTCGTGGAGCGCGCCGGTCCTGGGGCACTCCCACACGCCGGGCTCACCGTCCCGCTCCACGAGCTTCACGCCGGACCGCCCGGCCCAGCCGATCCGGCGGGCCGGAACTCCCACGACCAGACCGAAGTCCGGTACGTCCCGCGTGACGACGGCGCCGGCGGCGACCATCGCCCAGCGGCCGATCCGTACGGGCGCGACGCAGACGGACCGGGCGCCCAGCGAGGCACCCTCCGCGATCTTCACGCCGACGGCCTCCCAGTCGGAGCCGCGCTTCAGCTTGCCGTCGGGGTCCACGGAGCGGGGATTGAGATCATTGGTGAGGACGACGGCGGGCCCGATGAAGACACCGTCGGCCAGCTCGGCGGGCTCGTACACCAGCGCGTAGTTCTGGATCTTGACGTTGTCACCGATCAGGACCCCGGTCCCGACATAGGCACCACGCCCGACGACGCAGTTCTCGCCCAGGCGCGCGTTCTCCCGGATCTGCGCGAGCTCCCAGACGCTGCTGCCGTCACCGACCACCGCGGTCTCGTCGACCTGGGCGGTTGGCTGGACCCTGTAGTTCACGCTGTTGCCTCTCCGAGTACGTTTCCGACGGTTGAGCATACGTCCGGTCCGGGCCGGGCTGTGTCCGCGTCCCGGACCCGTCCCGCCGCAGCGCCCACGCCATCCCCGGCTCCACCACGCACCGGAACATTCGCCGTACCGGCGGTGTGCACAGCGCCGTCACCAGCAGCGCGGCGGCCAGGGTCACCGCGATCCGGCCCGACGGGGTTTCGAAGAACGGGTGGTCGTAGCCGCCGAGATACCGCGCGCCGCGGATGAAGAAGCCGTGCAGCAGATAGCCGTAGAGCGTGCCGGCGCCCAGTGCGGTCATCCACAGGCGGCGGCGTGGCACCCACGCCAGGAAGCACGCGCCCAGCACCAGCGCGGCGGCGAACATGAGCAGGGTCATCGCCGCGCCGGTCCAGAGCGGCTCGTTCAGCTCGCGCGCGCTGTAGCTCCTGAACAGCCACGAGGTGGACAGGCGCGGGACCGCCCAGTACGCCACCAGCAGGGCGACCAGGCAGACGGGCAGCGCCGCGACCCGCACCCAGGTGCGGCGCGGATACGCGAAGTGCTCGGGGCGCAGCCGCAGGCCCAGGACGAAGAACGGCAGGAACTGAAGGACGCGCATCAACTGGAGATCGTCCCCGATCCCGGTCGACATCGACGCGAGCGCGGCGACGGCGAGGGACAGGGGTACGGGCCACCGGACCAGCTGCCAGAACGGTGTCGTGAGCCGCCACAGGAACAGGGCGGGCAGGAACCAGAGGATCCAGTACGGGTCCGCCGGCGTCAGCGGGAATCCGGGGGTCTCCACCGCGCGGTGGAAGAGCGTGTACGCCACCTCGAAGATCACGTACGGCACCAGGATCCCGGTGAACAGCCGCCACACCCGCTTCGGGCTCATGTCGAAGCCGCGCGAGAAATAGCCCGCGATCACGATGAAGACGGGCATGTGGAACGCGTAGACGAAGGAGTAGACGGCCTCGACCATCCGCCCACTGCCCGGCAACGGCTCCCACGAGTGCCCGACGGCGACCAGGACGATGGCCAGGTACTTCGCGTTGTCGAAGAACGGATCCCGTTCCACGGCGCCGGCACCGACGGGAGCGGCGCCGGACGCCGGGGTTCCGGCCTGGGCCGGCGAGAGGGGAGAGACCATCACGACACCCTAGGGCGTGTCCGTCGGACCAGGCCGTGGACGAGTCCCTCATGGGGACCCCGCGCGCCCTCGGCGCCCCGTACGGCCTCCGGTAAACGCAGCTGCGCGTCGTGTGAAGGCGCTGTTACTCTCGGTCCACTTGGGGGGATCGGGCCGGGGGGCTTGCTTCGCGTGACGAGAGCGGCGGTAGCGCCGCCGTCCCTCCATGCCCGCAGACAGGCAGTCGGAGGAAAATGTGAGAAGTAACGTTCAGCCACGCCGTGCGACCGTACGAAGAATCCTCGGCGCCTCACTCGTACCGGTTCTCGCACTGGGCATCGTCGCCTCGGGAGCGGTCGCGACGACCGCGACCGCCGCCGCGCCGGAGTCCGGCACCACCGGCACGCGCGCCGACGCGGACGGCCCGTGGAGCGCCCCGACCGCACTGACGGGCACCGCGGACAGCGTGGAAGCCATCGATGTGCGGACCGCGGCCGACGGAACCGTGGTCGCCGCGATGTACCGGGAGGTCCCCGCGACCTCCCGCCTCGAACTCCGCGTCGCCGTGCGCCCCGCCGCCAGTGCGGTCTGGGGCGAGCCGACGGTGATCGACACCCTGAACACAGGCCGCGAGACCGTACAGCTGCTGCCCGCGCCCGACGGTTCCGTCACGCTGACATGGGTGCGCGCCGGCAGCGAGAACACCATCCGCACCTCGACGCTCACCGCGGGCGCCACCGCCTGGTCCACCCCGGTCGACATCGCCCAGGGCACCCGGTTCTTCGACGTGACCACGGCCATCGGCGCGTCCGGAAAGGCCGTCGCGGTCTGGAGCCAGTCCAGCGGACGTGCCACCCAGATCTACGCTTCCGAGCGCGACGGCGCGAACGGCGCCTGGTCGCCGGCCGTCCGCCTCGACGACACTCCCGCCGAGACGCTCGAAGGCGGCCCGCAGGTGCTCGTCGCCGCCGACGGATCACTGACCGCGGTGTGGACGGAGAACGGCGCCGAGCACCGTACGGTCAAGGCCGCCGACAAGCCTGCGGGCGCCGCCGGGTGGAGCGCTCCCCGGGCTCTCTCCGCCCCCGCGTCCTGGGCCGGCGGCGTCCGGGCCGGCACCGGCCCGGACGGCGCGGCCGCGCTCGTGTGGACCGCCTCCGACGAGACGGAGGGGAACCCGAAGCTGGTGGCGGTCGTCCGCCCGGCGGGAAGCGCCGAGTGGGGCCCGATCGAGACCGTGGGCCCGGTCGACAGCGCCCTCGACCCCCGGCCGCTGATCGCCCCGAACGGGGAGATCACCCTGGTGTGGGTCGACTGGCGCGACACCTTCGGCGTCCGTACCGTCACCCGCTCGACGACCGGCGACTGGTCCGCCGTACGGACCCTGTCGACGGAGTACGTCCCCGAGCAGTTCGACGCCGAGATCGGCCCCGACGGCACGGTGCAGGCGGGCTGGGTGCAGAGCGCCGCGACGGGCGACGAGGACGGGCGGGTCTTCATGCACGCCGCCCGCGTCGACGGCGTCTGGAGCGCGCCGACGCAGCTCAGCAGGAAGCCGTCGGGCGTGGCCATCGGGCAGGTCGCGGGCGGTCCCGAGGGCCGGGCCACCGCCGTATGGCACGAGTCGGTCGGGGACTTCACCGGCCAGCTGTGGACCGCCGGCACGGGCCTGACCGGTTCGGACCCGGACCCGGACCCCGAGCCGGAACCCGAACCCGAGCCGCCGGCCACCCCGTCCCAACGCCGCGACTACGTCGGCGCCGACGGCTTCGTGGACCTCTTCGCGCAGACGTCCGCGGGCGCGCTCACCATCTACCAGGGCAAGGCGTCGGGCGTGTACTCGGCGAAGGTCCCGGGCGGGACCTGGCCGACCACCTCGACGCTGATTCCCTTCGGCGACGTGGACGGGAACAACGTCAACGACGTTCTCGTACGTGACGCCGCGGGCGGTCTGCGCGCCTACCACCCCGCGTACGGCGAGCCGGTCACTCCGGACAGCCGCTCCACGCCCGTGGGCACGGGCTGGACCGGCTTCGACGCCTTCGCCGTCTCGGGTGATTTCACCGGCGACAAGCGCCCGGACCTCATTGCCCGTCAGACCTCCACCGGTGACCTCTACCTCTACCGTCACAACGGCAAGGCGGCGCTGACCCGGGTCGGACTCCTGGCCACCGACTGGAAGACCAAGACTCCCATCGGCGCGGGGGACCTGAACGGCGACGGCCACGCCGACCTGCTGGCCCGGGACGAGGCGGGCATCCTGTGGCGGTACTTCGGCACCGGCAAATCCACCCTGGGCCCGGCCGTCAAGGTCGGCCCCGGCTGGGGCCCCTTCACGGCGATCGTCGGCGCCGGTGACCTGACGAAGGACGGCAAGGACGATCTGGTGGCCCGCGACGCGGAGGGCCTGCTGTGGAGGTACACCGGAAACGGCTCCGGCGGCTTCGCCAAGCCGGTCAAGATCGGCACGGGCTGGAACGGATTCGCCACGCTGAACTGACCGCCGCACCGGTCGCCTGACCGGCCGCCGGTCGAAAGGGGGCGCCTCCCGAAGCGGGGGCGCCCCCACCTGGTTTGACCCCCCACCCGGCCGCCCCGTAGTCTTGACCCTCGGCGTGTTTATGTGCGCGCCACCTCCTGAGCACCTCACCTTCCGGTGGCTGTCCTCGACGCCGTCGGCGGAGGCCGCTCGTCCGATCCGGATACAGCGGGGCCCCCGGGCCCCGTGAGCGGCTGGCTTCAGGAGTCCCGTTCCGAGCGAGAGTGAGATCCGCGTGTACGCCATCGTGCGCAGCGGTGGTCGTCAGCACAAGGTTGCTGTTGACGACATCGTTGAGGTTGACAAGATTCCCACTGCCAAGGTTGGCGACACGGTCGAGCTCTCGACCCTGCTCGTGGTCGACGGCGACGCCGTGACCAGCGACCCGTGGGTTCTGGACGGCATCAAGGTCATCGCCGAGGTTGTGGACCACCACAAGGGCGCGAAGATCGACATCCTTCGCTACAAGAACAAGACCGGCTACCGCCGTCGTCAGGGTCACCGCCAGCAGTACACGGCGATCAAGGTCACCGCTATTCCCGCGGCCGCGAAGAAGTAAGGGACTGAGGAGACATGGCACACAAGAAGGGCGCATCGTCCACCCGTAACGGGCGCGACTCGAACGCTCAGCGGCTCGGCGTGAAGCGCTTCGGCGGTCAGGTCGTGTCCGCCGGTGAGATCCTCGTCCGCCAGCGTGGCACCCACTTCCACCCCGGCTCGGGTGTGGGCCGTGGTGGCGACGACACGCTGTTCGCGCTCGCCCCCGGGGCGGTCGAGTTCGGCAAGAGCCGTGGCCGCAAGGTCGTGAACATCGTTCCGGTCGCCGAGTAATTCGGTACCCGTAGAGCGATTCGATCGGTTTCTCGCGAGGGCGGACCTCACTTCCCGTTGGGGAAGCGGGTCCGCCCTTCGCTTGTTCAACTGTCTGAACGCAAGACTTTCCGTATGTACTGGAGGCACCACCATGACCACCTTCGTGGACCGCGTCGAGCTGCATGTCGCCGCGGGTAGCGGAGGCCACGGCTGCGCCTCCGTTCACCGTGAGAAGTTCAAGCCGCTGGGCGGCCCCGACGGTGGCACCGGCGGCCGTGGCGGAGACGTCATCCTGGTCGTCGACCAGTCGGTGACCACGCTCCTCGAATACCACCACTCACCGCACCGCAAGGCCACCAACGGCAAGCCCGGCGAGGGCGCCAACCGTTCCGGCAAGGACGGCCAGGACCTCGTCCTGCCGGTCCCCGACGGCACGGTCGTCCTCGACAAGCAGGGCAACGTCCTCGCCGACCTCGTCGGCCAGGGCACCACCTACGTCGCCGCCGACGGCGGCCGCGGCGGGCTCGGCAACGCCGCTCTCGCCTCCGCCCGCCGCAAGGCCCCCGGCTTCGCGCTCCTCGGCGAGCCCGGCCGCTCCGGCGACGTCGTCCTGGAGCTCAAGACCGTCGCCGACATCGCGCTCGTCGGCTACCCGAGCGCCGGCAAGTCCTCGCTGATCTCCGTGCTCTCCGCGGCCAAGCCCAAGATCGCCGACTACCCGTTCACGACGCTCGTCCCCAACCTGGGTGTCGTCACCGCGGGCTCGACCGTCTACACCATCGCGGACGTCCCCGGCCTGATCCCGGGCGCCAGCCAGGGCCGCGGTCTCGGCCTGGAGTTCCTGCGCCATGTGGAGCGCTGCTCGGTCCTCGTGCACATCCTGGACACCGCCACGCTGGAGTCCGACCGCGACCCCATCTCCGACCTCGACATGATCGAGGAGGAGCTGAAGCAGTACGGCGGCCTCGACGACCGCCCGCGTATCGCGGTCCTCAACAAGATCGACATCCCGGACGGCCTGGACCTCGCCGAGATGATCCGTCCCGAGCTCGAAGCGCGCGGCCTGCGCGTGTACGAGGTGTCCGCCGTGGCCCGTACCGGCCTCAAGGAGCTCTCCTTCGCGCTCGCCGAGATCATCGCCGCCCAGCGCGCGGCCAAGCCCGTGGAGGAGGCAACCAGGGTCGTCATCCGCCCCAAGGCGGTCGACGACTCCGGCTTCACCGTCACGCTGGAGGAGGACGGTCTGTACCGCGTACGCGGCGAGAAGCCCGAACGCTGGGTCAGGCAGACCGACTTCAACATCGACGAGGCGGTCGGCTATCTCGCGGACCGGCTCAGCCGGCTCGGTGTCGAGGCCCAGCTCACGAAGGCCGGCGCCCGCGCCGGCGACGGCGTCGCGATCGGTCCCGAGGACGACGCGGTCGTCTTCGACTGGGAGCCGACGATGCTGGCCGGCGCCGAGATGCTCGGCCGGCGCGGCGAGGACCACCGTCTGGAGACGCCGCGCCCGGCCGCGATCCGCCGCAAGGACAAGGACTCGGAGCGGGACGACGCGGACAAGGAGTACGACGAGTTCAAGCCGTTCTAGCGGTTCCGTCGCGGTGTCGTCGGAGTTCCGCCGGGCCGAGGCCGGCCCGGGTCCGACTCCCGTTCGGTTCCGGTTCGGTTCCGTAACCGTCGATTTCGAGCGGTGACGACTCGAATACATGACGTAGTGCCGCCGCTCGCCAAGGCCGCGGTCCGCTCCCTCCGGAGCGGGCCGCGGCCTTCGTCGTGCACGTACCGCGCGACGCGCGGCATGGCCGAAAGACAACTACGGGCATTGATCGATATGGGCGGAATAATGGGTCATGCGGTTTCTCTTCAAGTGCTCGCACAACCGTCGGCCACCCTCGCCTGTCTTGCTATGCGGGGGGCGGCCGGTGACGGCCGCGTGAACCCGTCCGGAAGTCGAGGGGAACTTGGGAATGACCGCCCGGGATCCCGCACACCGAACGGAGCGTTGATGAAGATCTCCTTCCTCATCCACACCATCTATGGCATCGGCGGCACCATCCGCACCACGTTGAACCTCGCGGAGGAGTTCGCCGACCAGCATGAGGTGGAGATCGTCTCGGTCTTCAAACACCGGCCCGTCCCGGCCTTCGACATCGACCCGCGCATCACGCTCGTACCGCTCATGCACACCTGGAAGGAGTCCCCGGCGTACGAGAAGGAGCACCCGCTCCATCTCCGGCCCGCCGAGTACTTCCCGCGGTACGAGGCCCGCTACCGCGAGTACAGCAAGCTCACCGACGAGCGGGTCAGGGACCACTACGCCGGCTCGGACGCCGATGTCGTCATCGGGACCAGACCCGGACTCGCCGCGTACGTCGCCCAGTTCGCCCCGGCGAGCGCCGTGCTCATCGGCCAGGAGCACATGACGTACAACCACCACAAGCCCGCGCTGCGCAACGAGATGTACCAGCACATCGACGCGCTCGACGCCTACGTCACCGTCTCCGAGGGCGACGCCGCCGTCTACCGCGCGCACATGCCGCTGCCCGCGACCCGTGTGCTCGCCATCTCCAACAGCGTTCCCGAGCCGCCGATCGAGCCGTCCACCGGCTCGGGCACGACGATCGTCGCCGCCGGGCGGCTCTCCTCCGAGAAGCAGTACAGCGTGCTCGTCGACGCCTTCGCCAAGGTCGTCGCCGCCCGCCCGGAGTGGGACCTGCGGATCTACGGCGGGGGCCCGGAGAAGGAGAACCTCCGTCGGCAGATCGACAGGCTGGGCCTCTACAACAGCGTGCGTCTCATGGGCTCGGTCTCGCCGATCGAGCCGGAGTGGGCGAAGGGCGCCATCGCCGCGTCCACCTCGCGCCACGAGTCCTTCGGCATGACCCTCGTGGAGGCCATGCGCTGCGGCCTCCCCGTCGTCAGCAGCGACTGCGACTACGGCCCCCGGGAAATCCTCCAGGAGGGCGTGGACGGCCTGTTGGTGCCGGTCTCGGACCCCGACGCGGTCGCCGACGCGCTGCTCGGGCTCATCGACGACGAGCCGCTGCGCCGCCGGATGAGCGCGGCGGCCGTACGGAACGCCTCCCGGTTCGACCCCGGCCAGGTCGCGAAGAAGTACGAGGAACTCTTCGGCGAGCTGCGGACGGTGGCCGCCCAGCGCGCCGCCGTGGGCGGCTTCGCGCCGGTCGGCGACTGCGTGGTGGACTCGGGCGGCGCGCTGGTCTTCTCCCTCGTCGCCCCGCAGGCCGCGGCGGTCGTCCACGAGGGGCTGAAACTGGTCTGCGTACGCGCCGACGTCCGTACCGAGGAGCACGTCTTCCCGCTCTCCGGCAACGGCACGGTCACGATTCCGGCGCACGAGGCGTTCGCCGAGGGCATCTGGGAGTGCTACGCCGAACTCCCGGAATCCGGACGGCGGGTGCGGATCACCGCCCGCTCCATCGACCAGCGCGGCGCGATGAGCGCTTGCGAACGGGCGCGGCACGGCGAGCCCGTCCACAATCTGGTGCCGTACGCGACCCGGCCCCACAAACACCTCTCGCTCCGCTCCTGGCTCCGGCCGATCCACGCGGAGGCCGGTGACATCCGCGTCGACGGCAAGCGCATCACGGTCGCCGGCGAGCTGTTCGGCGTCGGCTCGATCGCCCAGGAGCTCTCGCTGGTGGTACGCCGACGGGGCAAGCCCGCCGAGGAGTTGACGTACGCCGGGAGCAGGCTGGGGGAGCGCGGATTCCGCTTCACCTTCCCCGCGTCGGGGCCGGCCGGGCGCCAGGTCGCCAGGTCGGAGTCGTGGGACCTGCTGCTCAAGTACGCCCCGGACGCCGCGCCGGTGAAGGTCGCGCGGGTGCTCGACGACGTCGTCGAGAAGCGGCCGATCTACGAATACCCGGTCACCGAGGTGCGCAAGAGCAGGCCCTGGGGGCCGTTGCGCAGAGTGGCCCGTAAACTCAGGAGCCGGCCGGCCCAGTGGGTGCGGGTACGGATCATGTACATGGGGACCAACGACCTGATCGTCAACGTGGCGGACGCACCGCTGAAATAGCGCGGAAACCGCTTAATCGCCTGACGAGCAGGGGATTTCCCTTACGCAGTGCTTATATCGCGATCGGAAAATAGCGGACGCGAAGTAGAGGTCCGGTGGAGGTACATGCCAGGTCGGCGTGCCGATGTGGAGTCGGTCACGCCGTACTTGGCCGAATGCTGACCCAATCTGGCTGGCCAGAGGGTGAACGGATGGTTTCCTGTAGGTGAGGGGCATCCGGCGCCCGCCTTGCGAGACGGTCACGGAGAGTGCGACCATCACAGCGCCCCCACTCGTCTCAAGGTAGGTCGTTCTGTGTCTGTGCCGCATGCAGCCCATCCCCGCACCACGGCAGTCGTGCTCGCCGGTGGTACCGGCCAGCGCGTGGGCCTGTCGATCCCCAAGCAGCTGCTGAAGATCGCGGGGAAGGCTGTCATCGAGCACACGCTGTCGATCTTCGAGCAGTCCGACTCGATCGACGACGTGATCGTGCTGATGGCGCCGGGTTTCGTGCCCGACGTCGAGAAGATCGTCGCCAAGGCCGGCCTCACCAAGGTGACAAAGGTCATCGAGGGCGGCCAGACCCGCAACGAGACCACCGAGCGCGCCATCTCGGCCCTCGGCGAGGGCCTCGCCGACGGTGAGGACCGCAACGTCCTGTTCCATGACGCGGTCCGTCCGCTTCTGTCACAGCGTGTCATCAAGGACTGCGTGGACGCGCTCGACCGCTACCAGGCCGTCGACGTCGCGATCCCCTCCGCCGACACGATCATCGTGACCCGCACCCACGGCGGTGACGGCGAGTTCATCACCGAGGTTCCCGACCGCTCGCGGCTGCGACGCGGCCAGACGCCCCAGGCGTTCAAGCTGTCCACGATCCGCAAGGCGTACGAGATCGCGGCCGGCGACCCCAACTTCCAGGCCACCGACGATTGTTCGGTGGTCCTGCGCTATCTGCCCGACGTGCCGATCTACGTGGTGGCGGGCGACGAGTACAACATGAAGGTGACGCAGCCGGTCGACGTCTTCATCGCCGACAAGCTGTTCCAGCTCGCCTCCACCGCCGCCCCCGCGCAGGCGGACGAGGCGGCCTACCGCGAACTGCTCTCCGGCAAGACGCTGGTGGTCTTCGGCGGTTCCTACGGCATCGGCGCCGACATCGCCGCCCTCGCCGAGCAGTACGGCGCGAAGGTGTACGCGCTGGGCCGCTCCACCACCGGCACCCACGTCGAGAACCCGGAGCACGTCGACGACGCGCTGTCGAAGGCGTACTCGGCGACCGGCCGGATCGACTACGTGATCAACACGGCGGGCGTGCTGCGTATCGGCAAGCTGGCCGAGACGGACAACACGACGATTCAGGAAGCTTTGAGCGTCAATTACCTGGCGCCCGTCCAGATCGCCCGCGCCTCGTACAAGTATCTGGCCGAGACCAAGGGCCAACTGCTCCTCTACACATCGAGCAGCTACACCCGCGGGCGCGCCGAATACAGCCTCTATTCGTCGACCAAGGCGGCCATGGTGAATCTCACCCAGGCCCTCTCCGACGAATGGGCCGGGGAAGGCATCCGGGTGAATTGCGTCAATCCGGAACGTACCGCGACCCCGATGCGCACCAAGGCCTTCGGTACCGAGCCCGCAGGCTCGCTGCTCTCCTCCGAGGCCGTGGCCCGCACCTCGCTCGACGTTCTCCTGTCCGAACTGACCGGTCATGTGATCGACGTAAGGCAGCAGGACCCGACGCGGGAAGCCTCATCCGCGGGCTCCGGATTCGAGCAGGCACTGGCCTCGGTCCTTGACCGTCAGGAAGATGTGTAATAATTCTCGACAAGTTTGCATTTACGGGCCTTTGCGGTCGCCTATTCGGCGAATTGCAGAGGCCCGTGTGCGTGAAGCCACGGCTTCACAATTCCCGCCAACTGTGAAATAACCGGCACCCTCCCCTGGAGCAGGTTCTTCGTGATTTCGACCGCCATTCGCCTGGCCCGCGTGGGCAGCCGAGCCGAGCTGGCCGCGGCAGCCCTGCTGGGGCTGGGATACCCCTGCGTCATGCTCGCAGCGCTGATCCCGAACCTCTGGTTCTTCGCGGCGGCCTGCGCCGTGACCTACGGCGCCGACCGATTCCTGCATCAGCGGAACAGCTATCTGATCAATCGGCTCAACAAGGTCCGGGCCGGTCTCTCGATCCGCTTCCTGGTACGCCAGTTGCTGCTCGTGCTGCTCCTGGCCCGAATGGACCTGGCCGAACAGCCCCTGTTCTACGCGGCGGTCGCCGGTTTCCTGCTCTTCTACGGCATCCAGGCACCGCAGGGCGCGCTGGCGACCCTGATCCGGCTGCGCCGCGGCATGCCGGTCGTCGCCCGCAACGTGGACCTGCACGCCCTGCGCATCCCGGACGCCCCGCCGAACTACCTGGTCAGCCGCTCCGCCGAGAAGATGCTCCACCTCGACGTGTTCGCGATGGCCGGTCTGCTCGTCGCCGCCCAGACCGGCACCGACGCCTACGGCTACGCGGGCCTCGGCATCACACTCGTCCTCGGCGTGATCTACATCCTGCTGCTCGTGCCCTACCTGCGCCGCAGCCGCCGCGTCCCGACGGCGCCCGCCGTCCTCGGC
Organism: Streptomyces panacea; assembly: GCF_040560175.1. Classification (NCBI taxonomy): domain Bacteria; kingdom Bacillati; phylum Actinomycetota; class Actinomycetes; order Kitasatosporales; family Streptomycetaceae; genus Streptomyces; species Streptomyces panacea. The sequence goes on along the minus strand of NZ_JARJHW010000005.1, from coordinate 24,078 downwards.
GCCGTCGACAACTGGCTGCGGGAGTACCAGCCTTCGGTGGTCCTGTACTTCTCCGGCTCCAAGGAGTCCGCGTACCAGGTCAACATGTGGCTGGAGACCCTGGAGCAGTCCGAGGGCCGGCCGCTGGTCATCCTGCGCGAGCGGGCCATCATGACCCAACTCGCCCCGACGTGGCTGCCGGTGCTCTGCGTCCCCGGCGGCACGCACCTGATGAACCTCGACCTGTCGTCGGTCCACGTCGCGCTCTACGCCGCGAACGTCGGCAAGAACATCCACCTGCTGCGCGTCCCGACCATGAAGCACGTCTTCATCGGCCACGGCGACAGCGACAAGATTGCCAGCGTCAACCCGTTCAGCAAGGTGTACGACGAGGTGTGGACGGCCGGCCGGGCCGGCCGCGACCGCTACGCGCTGGCCGACGTCGGCGTACGCGACGACGACATCGTCGAGGTGGGCCGCCCGCAGCTCGCGCCGATCAGGACCGGCTCGGGCGCGCCGGGGCACCCCGTACCGACGATCCTGTACGCCCCCACCTGGGAGGGCTGGGACGACAACCCCGGCAACACCTCGCTCCTGCTGGCCGGCGAGAACATCGTCGAGCGGCTGCTGAAGGCCGAGAAGCCGGTCCGCGTCATCTACAAGCCGCACCCCTTCACCGGGATCCGCGACAAGAAGGCCAAGGCCGTCCACGACCGGATCACGGCGATGGTGCACGCGGCGAACGTGGCACGCGCCGCGGAACCCCGCTGGGCGAAGGAGACGACGGACGCGCAGGCCGGACAGGCCGCCGCACGCGCCGAGTTGACCCGTATCCAGGAGCGGCTGGCCGCGCTCTCCGCTCCCGGCCGCTCCGGCGGCGACGAGTCGGAGGAGTCGCGCGTCTCGCTCGCCGACCCGGAGCGGCTGGACCGCGCGAAGGCGCTGCGGGCCGAGTGGAACGACGCGTACTGGCGCACCTTCGGCTGGTGGGAGCACAAGGTCGTCACGGGCGCCGAGCCCAAGCTGTACGACTGCTTCAACGAGTCCGACGGCATGGTTTCGGACATCTCCAGCGTGGTGTCGGACTTCATCGCGAGCGGCAAGCCGTACGCGGTGACGGACTCGGCGCAGTTGGGCGTCGAGGAGTTCAAGCGGCAGAACACCGCCGTGCGGGCCGCCGTCGTCCTGTCAAACAGCGCCGCCGAACTGGACGAGTTGCTGAACGCGGTCGCCGACCCGGCGGCCGACCGGCTGGCGTCGGCCAGGCGTGAGCTGAAGACGTATCTGCTCGGCCCCGACGAGCCGACGTCGATCGAGCAGTTCAACGCGGCGGTGGCCGCCCTCGGTGCCAAGGCCGTGGCGCGCAACACCGGTGTCGCGCAGCGGCTGAGCGCGCAGGAGCAGCCCGGCACGGAGCCGGAGAGCGAGCCCGCGGCCGACCCCGAGGCGGAGGGCGCGGTGGCGGAGGCGGCCGAGGCGGCGGAATCCGCCGACGCCACCGAGCCGAACGGGGCGCAAGCGCCTGTCGCACGCTGACGGAACACCACGCCCACGGCCCGGACGACCTCATGAGGGGGCTCTCCGGGCCGTGGCCGTGCGGGCGTACGTACCGGGCCCGGCCCCGTGCCGGCGCCGCCCACGGGCGACACCATCGCCCTCCCGGACACCGGCCGCCCCCTGTCCAGCGCGTGAAACGAGGGCGCGCCGCCGGGGCCCACTGGCATACATTCGGGCCGTGACAGTGGCAAGGCAGCACGTAACGGAAGCCCGCAGGATCGTCGTCAAGGTCGGCTCCTCCTCGCTCACCACCGCCGCGGGCGGGCTCGACGCCGACCGGGTCGACGCGCTCGTCGACGTACTCGCCAAGGCCCGCGACGGCGGCGAGAAGGAGATCGTGCTCGTCTCCAGCGGCGCCATCGCCGCCGGCCTCGCCCCACTCGGCCTCGCCCGCCGCCCCCGCGACCTCGCCCGGCAGCAGGCGGCGGCCAGCGTCGGCCAGGGGCTGCTCGTCGCCCGGTACGCCTCGTCCTTCTCGCGCTACGGGCTCCGCGTCGGCCAGGTCCTGCTCACCACCGACGACACCAGCCGCCGCTCGCACTACCGCAACGCCTACCGCACCCTCGACCAGCTGCTCACCATGGGCACCGTCCCGGTCGTCAACGAGAACGACACCGTCGCCACCGAGGAGATCCGCTTCGGCGACAACGACCGGCTGGCCGCGCTCGTCGCCCATCTCGTCCGCGCCGACCTGCTCGTCCTGCTCTCGGACGTCGACGGCCTCTACGACGGCGACCCCGGCAAGCCGGGCAGCTCACGCATCTCCCGCGTCGACGGCCCCGCCGACCTGGTCGGCGTCTCCATGGGCAGCGCGGGCAAGGCCGGTCTCGGCACCGGCGGCATGGTCACCAAGGTCGAGGCGGCCAGGATCGCCGCCGCCGCCGGCATCCCCGTCGTACTGACGTCGGCCGGGCGCGCGGGCGACGGTCTCGCCGGGCGCGACACGGGCACGTACTTCGCCCGAACCGGGCGCCGGTCGGCCGACCGGCTGCTCTGGCTCGCCCACGCGTCCACCCCGCAGGGCGCGCTGACCCTCGACGACGGCGCCGTACGGGCCGTCGTGGAGCGCCGCACCTCGCTGCTGCCGGCCGGAATCGCCGCGGTGGAAGGCGAGTTCAGCGCGGGAGACCCCGTCGAGCTGCGTGACACGGCGGGCCGGGCCGTCGCCCGTGGCCTGGTCAACTTCGACGCCAAGGAGATTCCCCAGCTCCTGGGCCGCTCCACCCGGGATCTGGCGCGGGATCTCGGGCCCGCGTACGAGAGGGAGGTCGTACACAGGGACGATCTGGTCGTCCTGCATCCTTGACCTTCCCCTGAAACGGCTGAAAGTCCGGTTTTTTGGAAGGGACCTTTACCGAAACCACCCCATGCCCCGTCCCGGACTGGTCAACTTTGTCTCAGGGGTAAGAGGTGGGGTAGCAGTACGACGACGCACCAACAGGAGGCCGCCGGTGAGACGAACGCGCCCGGGGTCGGGGTCCCTCGGGTCAGGAGGAGGCACCTTGCACGCCCGGAGGGCCGCGGGGGAAGAGCGGACGTTGACCAGCGTCGGAGCGGGGCCGGACTTCGACGGCTTCGACGACGTACAGGATCCGGGCACGTCCCGGAAGACACAGTCGCGCGGGGAGGACCGCGCGGTGTCGAAGCTCTGGCACATCACGCTCAGCGTGTCGGGCTCCGAGGCGCCGCTCATCGAGGTCAGACGGGGCCTCGAACAGCTCGCCCACGACCATCCGTTCCTGCTGACCAGCAGATACGCGAACGACCACGCGGAGATCCGCTACTGGGAAGAAGCCCGGGACCTGCACGACGCGGCGGCTGTCGCGCTGCGGCTCTGGGGTGAGCACCGGTCGAGCGCCAAGCTCCCGCCGTGGGAGATCGTCGGCCTCGAAGTCATCGACAGGGAGACCTACCACCTGCGCATCGCGGAGGGCTACGGCCCGCCGCCGGCCGCGCCGGTGGGCGTCCACCCGTTCTGACGGCCGGGCCGGGGTCCGGGCCACGCCCTACACGGTGGAGGGCGTGGCCGTCTCGTACTACGGGATACGGAGGAAGTGCCCACGGCACGCGCATTACTCTGCGGGCATGACCTCGCTCTCGCCGTACGACAACCTGACCCCGGTCACCAGGACCGCCTACCGCGCCCGCTCCGCAGCCGCCGATCTCGCTCCACTGCCGCGCTCGGTCAAGGACGACGCTCTGCTGGCGATCGCCGACGCTCTCGAGGTCCGTACGCAGGAGATCATCAAGGCGAACGGTGAGGACGTCGAGCGCGCCAGGGAAGCGGGCACCAGCGAGGCGATCATCGACCGGCTGACGCTGACGCCCGAGCGGGTGCGGGCCATCGCCGCCGATGTACGGGACGTGGCCGCGCTCCCCGACCCGGTCGGCGAGGTCGTGCGCGGATCGACGCTGCCCAACGGGATCGACCTGCGCCAGGTGCGTGTCCCGCTCGGCGTGGTCGGGATCATCTACGAGGCCCGCCCCAATGTCACCGTGGACGCGGCGGCGCTCTGCCTGAAGTCCGGCAACGCCGTACTGCTGCGCGGCTCGTCGTCCGCGTACTCCTCCAACACCGCCCTCGTGCGCGTGCTGCGCGACGCCGTCGGCGGGGCCGGGCTGCCCGCCGACGCGGTCCAGCTCGTGCCCGGCGAGAACCGCGACTCCGTGCGCGAGCTGATGCGCGCCCGCGGTCTGGTCGACGTGCTGATCCCGCGCGGCGGCGCCTCGCTGATCCGCACCGTCGTCGAGGAGTCCACCGTCCCGGTCATCGAGACCGGCACCGGCAACTGCCATGTGTACGTGGACGCCGAGACCGACCTCGACATGGCCGTCGACATCCTCATCAACTCCAAGGCGCAGCGCCCGAGCGTCTGCAACGCCGCCGAGACGCTCCTGGTCCACCAGGACATCGCCGCCGCGTTCCTGCCGCGCGCGCTGGACGCGCTCGCCGAGGCGGGGGTCACCGTGCACGCCGACGAGCGGGTGCTGGAGTTCGCGGAGGCGGCGGGCGGCACGAAGGCCGACCTCGTGGCGGCCACCGCGGAGGACTGGGAGACCGAGTACCTGTCGTACGACATCGCCGCAGCCGTGGTCGATTCGCTGGACGCGGCCGTCGCCCACATCCGGCTCTGGTCCTCCGGTCACACCGAGGCGATCGTCACCACCTCGCAGGCGGCGGCCCGCCGGTTCACCCAGTTGGTCGACTCCACGACGGTCGCCGTGAACGTGTCGACGCGCTTCACGGACGGCGGCCAGTTCGGCTTCGGCGCCGAGATCGGCATCTCCACGCAGAAGCTGCACGCGCGGGGGCCGATGGGGCTGCCCGAGCTGACCTCGACCAAGTACATCGTGACGGGCGACGGTCACACACGGTAGACATGGTCACGCAGGGTGCCCGGCCCCGGGGGAATCCCGGGGAATCTCCCCTGTCTCTGCCGAAAACGCCCTCCCCGGTCTACTCTGAGAAGGTGCCGGACGACGTGGGGGGCAAGCCGTTCCCGGACGGCTGGGAGCCCGACGACGACCGCGGAGGCGCGGACGAGGACTTCGCCTCCGTGGTGTTCGACGAGGACTTCATCCGGTCAGCGCCCGTCCATGAACCGACCGCCGTCGAGCGGCTGCTGGCCGCCGCGCAGGCGCGCGCCGACGCCGAGGCGGCCCGCGCGCGGTCCTACGGAGGCTCGTCCGACGACGACCGTTACGAGGACGGCTACCGCCGGGCGGGCGAGTACGGCGACGAGCGGCCGTACGGCGCCCCCTACGACCCGGACGACCCGCACGGCGACTTCGGGCCCTACGGACCCCATGGCGGCGCTCTGCGCCCCTACCGGGGCAGCGCCCGCTGGCACCGGCCCGTCGCCTGGCTCCTCGCCGTGGTGATGGGCATCGGCATGGTCGCCCTCGCGTTCACGGCCGTCTACCGCGGGGCGTCGGGCAACCGGCAGGACCGGGTGCCGCCGCCCGCCACGACCGGCGTGGACACGTCGCGTGGCGGAGACGGGCCCGTGGGGTCGACGGAATACGCGGTGCCCAGGGTCTCCGCCGTGCCGCGCAGCACGCCGTGAAGCCCGTGAAGTGGTGACTTCCGTGCCCCTTGTGACCCCTGTGACGCTCCGTGGCTGGGGTCGTTCCTGAGGACGGCGTCCGAGTTTATGTTCGGCCCGGTCGACCTAACCTGAAGGTATGGCTGGTCGTGGAGACCCACCCGAGGGCACGCCCGAGGGGACCCCCGGCGGTGGCGAGGACGAGTACCGGTCCGTCGTCTTCGACGAATCGTTCGTCCGCGCTGCCCGGCTCCAGGAGTTCTCCGCCAAGGAGCGGATGGGCGACCACTCCCACGCCGTACGCAGACGTGACCCGGCCGAGAGACCCGGCGCCGGCTCACTGACCCCCCGCAGGGGATCGGTCCAGGCACTGCTGCTGGTGCTGGTCGTCGCCGTGGCCTTCGGGACCGCCGTCTACGTCGGTGCCCGGCCCCCGTACCGGCCGGCGCTCACCCGTTCGGCCGAACCACTGCGTATGACGGTCATTCCGCTGGCCCCGGCCGGCGCGGTGCCGGGCGACACCCCCGAGAGTCTGCTGCGGCGCAGTCCCGCCGCGCGGTTCGACGCGGGCGCTTCAGGGATCGGGCTGCCGCTGGCCCGGCGCACACCGCACTTCACCGAGAACGAGGTGATGACCGCGCTGACTACCGCCAAGGACTACCTCGTCGCCTCGTCCGTCGACCCGGACGTCCTCACCGGTGCCGAGCGCCGCTCGGTGCGCGTGATGGTGGACCCGGAACAGCTCCCGCAGTTCGACCAGAGCTTCGCGGATCCCGCCGACGACGGCAGACACGCGCCGGCGGGCTGGCTGGTGCGCTTCGACCCGGCGAAGGTGGCGCTCGCCGAATCGGCCGTACACGTCCGGGGCACGCTCCGGTTCGCCGAGTCGGGGGCCGGCACGATCGACGTGCTCTCGGACCACACCTTCGTCTACGCGCTGCGCCCCGCCGGGCGGCCGGCGGGGCAGGACGCGTCGCTGTTCACCGTCCGGCGGACGCTGCACTTCCGCTTCGACCGTGAGGATCTGCCCAGACACCGGGCCGAGTTGCTGACCAGCCAGGTCCAGGCGGGGCCGCAGAGCTGCTCGGCCGACGAGCCCGGCACGCTGCGACCGCTGCTGGCCGGCGGCAGGGCGACGCCCACCGGCCCGGCCGGCACCGACCCGTACGCGACGGGGCCGCCGACCGCCGGGCTGTGCGGCGTACTCGACACACGCGCACAGCCCCGCGGCTAGGCCGTGTCCAGTCCGGCCGGCCGTTACTTGCCGCCGTCGCCCGCGGGCCTGTCGCCGTCGCCCTCGGCGTTCGCGTTTCCGTTGCCGCCGTTGCCGGACGAACCGCCCGTGAACCTGTCCCGGAGCTTGCCGCCCAGGTCGCCCGCGCCGCCCGCGATGTCACCGACCAGCTTCATCAGCGGGTCCTTGCTGGTGCGGACCGTGTCCGCGTAGTGCGAGGCGGAGTCACGGATCGAGTCGCTCACCGAGGTGTCCTTGTCCTCCGTACGACGCGGGTAGTGCCCGTCCATGATCCGCTGGAACTCGCGGCTCTCGCCCCACTTCTTCAGCTCGGCGGCGCGCACCGTCGTGAACGGGTGCGTACGCGGCAGGACGTTGAGGATCTTGAGCACGGAGTCGCGCAGATCGCCCCCGGCCTCGTACTCCGCCGCCTGCTCCAGGAACGCGTCGACGTTCATCTCGTGCAGATGATTGCCGCCCGCGATCTTCATCAGCCCGCGCATCGACGCCTGGGGGTCCTGGCCGACCAGCAGCCCCGCCCGGTCCGCCGACAGCTCCGACTTGCGGAACCACTCGCGCAGCGCCGACACGATCGCCATGATCGCGACATTGCCGAGCGGGATCCAGGCGACCTTCAGCGCGAGATTCGTGAGGAAGAGCAGGATCGTGCGGTAGACGGAGTGACCGGACAGCGCGTGGCCCACCTCGTGGCCGACGACCGCGCGCATCTCCTCCTCGTCCAGCAGCTCGACGAGACCCGTGTTGACCACGATGATCGGCTCGTCCAGACCGATGCACATGGCGTTGGGCATCGGGTTCTGCGCGACGTACATCGTGGGGACCTTCTCCAGGTCCAGGATGTAACAGGCGTCCAGCAGCATCGTGTGCAGATGCGCGAACTGCACGTCGCTGACCCGCACCGAGTCGGAGAGGAACAGCAGCCGCAGGCTGCGCTCCGGCAGCAGGGCGCTCATCGCCTTGAAGACCGTGTCGAAACCGCTCAGCTTACGCAGCGCCACCAGGGCCGAGCGGTCCGCGGGGTGTTCGTACGCCCGTGAGGAGATACCGGGGAAGCGCTTGCGCTGCCTGCTCGGCACATTCTCGTGACTGGCTGCCTCGTGGCTGTCTTCGGTCATGGAAATCCCCTGTTCGTACGAGTCATCGGCTCGTCCCCCTGACAGCCCCCACCGTATGTGCTGCGACTACGGTTGTGAGTGGGCCGCTGTGCGCCGTCGTCGAGGACAACGTCTGAGTCGGCGTGAGCGTGCCCGGCGTGCCCGCATACGATGTGCGCGACGTCTCCGCTCCCGATCGAATAGGTCCTGCCGAAGATGAGCCTCTACAGCACCGCAGCCAACATGGTCACCGTCGCCGCCGAGGGCAGCGAGCACGGCGGCAACCACGAAAGCCTCAACGCCTACCTCATCGGCGGTGGCGCGCTGTTCGCGCTGCTCCTGGCGCTGTGGATCACCACCCGCTTCAACCGCGACCGCTGAGACGGGGCCGTAACGCCGTGCCAGTAGGCTCCGCAGGCATGGGAAAGCAGGAAGCGCCGGTCGGCGCGGGAGGTGGCGGCAAACGCCGTCTCGGCGTGATGGGCGGGACGTTCGACCCGATCCACCACGGGCACCTGGTGGCGGCCAGCGAGGTGGCCGCGCTGTTCAACCTCGACGAGGTCGTGTTCGTACCGACGGGACAGCCGTGGCAGAAGAGTCAGTCGGCGGTCTCGCCGGCGGAGGACCGTTATCTGATGACGGTCATCGCGACGGCCTCCAACCCGCAATTCTCGGTCAGCCGTATCGACATCGACCGTGGCGGCAAGACCTACACCACCGATACGCTGCGGGATCTGCACTCCCTGAACGGCGACGCGGACCTCTTCTTCATCACCGGGGCGGACGCGCTGTCCCAGATTCTCAGCTGGCGGGACGCCGAAGAGCTGTTCGCGCTGGCCCACTTCATCGGTGTCACCCGGCCCGGACACGATCTGACGGACGACGGACTGCCCAAGGGCGGCGTCTCGTTGGTGGAGGTTCCCGCGCTGGCGATCTCGTCGACCGACTGCCGGGGAAGGGTCGCGCAGGGCGATCCGGTCTGGTATCTGGTGCCGGACGGTGTGGTGCGCTACATCGACAAGCGCCAGTTGTACCGCGGCGAATGAGCCACGGAGAGGGGCACCGGTGAACGACCAGCAGCCGTACGACCCGTACGACCCGTATTACACGCGGCAGCCGCAGATCGTGGGCTACGACGAGTACGGGCAGCCGGTGTATCAGCAGCAGCAACAGCAGGAGCACCACCAGCAGGAGCACCACCAGCAGCAACAAGAGCCTCAGGCGCAGCAGTACGACCCGTACGCGCAGCAACAGCAGCAGGCGCAGCAGCAACAGGGTTACGGCTACGACCCGTACGGGCAGCAGGCCCCCTACGACCCGTACGCCCAGCAGCAACAGCAGCCGCAACAGCAACAACACCAGCAGGGCTACGGCTACGACACCGGCCAGCAGCAGGCGGCCGTCGACACCTCGCAGTGGAACATTCCGCAGCAGCAGCAGTCGGCACCGGTCGAAGAGGCCGCGCCCGTGCCCCCGCCAGCCCCGGCCCCCGAGCCCGCCGTACCGGGGCAGCGGCGGTCCGCGCCCGACGGCGACGACAAGCCGGATCAGTTCTCCTTCATCGAGGAGCCGGACGCCGACTCCGAAGACGTCATCGACTGGCTCAAGTTCACCGAAAGCCGCTCCGAGCGCCGCGAGGAGGCCCGCCGCCGCGGTCGCAGCCGCGTCGTCGCCCTGGTCGTCGTGATGGCGCTGGTCCTCGTCGGCGGCGTCGGCTACCTCTGGTACGCGGGCAAGCTGCCCAGCTTCTCGTCGGACGAGGAGAAGCAGAACACCGCCACCGGGCCGCAGAAGCGCGACGTGATCATGGTGAGCCTGCACAACACGAAGAACAAGGGCACCTCCACGGCGCTGCTCGTCAACAACTCCACGACCAAGCAGGGCGCCACCGTCCTCCTCCCCAACGCCCTCCTCGTCGCCGACGGGGAGACCGGCTCCACCGGCACCCTCGCCAAGTCCGTCGCCGACAGCGGCTCCCAGGGCACCCGCGAGTCCGTCGACACCCTGCTCGGCACCAAGATCTCCGGCACCTGGCGGCTCGACACCCCGTATCTGGAGAACCTCGTCGAGCTGGTCGGCAACATCGACATCACCACGGACGCCGAGGTCCCGGCCGCCAAGAAGGGCGAGGACCCGCTGGTCACCAAGGGCGCGGAGCAGAACCTGAACGGGCAGGCGGCCGTCGCGTACGCCACCTACCTGGGCCCCGACGAGCCCGAGGTGAAGCAGCTGGAGCGCTTCGGCGCGGTCATGCAGGGCGTGCTGCGGAAGATCTCGGAAGACCCCAAGGGCGCGACGATCACCGTCGAGACCCTGGCGCAGATCCTCGAACCGCCGATGACCGAGCAGGACCTGGGCGCCGCCCTGGCGAAGCTCGCGGCGCACGCCAAGGTCGGCGACTACAAGACGACCGTCCTGCCCGTCACCGAGGACGGCAGCCTCGGTGAGGAGGCGACCGACACCGTCGTCAAGGACATCCTCGGCGGCACCGTCAGCGCTCCCGAGGAGGGCGCCGCCCTGCGGGTCGGTGTGAAGAACGCCACGGGCGACAAGGCGGACACGGAGGCCGCCCGGGTATCGATCATCAACGGCGGCTACACCTTCGTCGACGGCGGCAAGGCCGATCCGGCCGCGTCGTCGCAGGTCACCTACGGCGACGCGAAGAACAAGGCGCAGGCGGAGGAGGTCGCCAAGACGCTCGGACTGCCGGTGAGCGCGGTCAAGAAGGACAAGGCCCCGCCCAACGCCGATGTCCTGGTCACCCTCGGCGGCGACTACGAAAGCGGCTGATCAAAAGGCTGCGTCGGCTTGTCGGCGGTCCGTGAGACCCTGGGGGTCTCCCGACCGCCGACGAAAGCATCGCCTGTGACCGCCACGGACCGCTCCACCGAGCTCATCTACGCCGCCGCTCAGGCGGCAGCAGACCGGCTCGCGCACGACATCATCGCGTACGACGTCAGCGATGTGCTGTCGATCACCGACGCCTTCCTGCTCGCCTCCGCGCCCAACGACCGTCAGGTCAAGTCGATCGTGGACGAGATCGAGGAGCGTCTTTCCAAGGAGCTCGGCGCCAAGCCGGTGCGCCGTGAGGGCGACCGCGACGCCCGCTGGATCCTGCTCGACTACGTCGACATCGTGGTCCACGTCCAGCACAGCGAGGAGCGGGTCTTCTACGCGCTCGAACGCCTGTGGAAGGACTGCCCGGAGCTGCCGCTGCCGGACGACGCCGTCAAGACCCGTGGCAAGGGCGCCGAGCACGCCGAGGTGAACGGCTCCGTGGAAGGTGAGCTGCGCTGAACGGCAGCAAAGGCGGCAGGGGCCGCCGGATCATTCTGTGGAGGCACGGGCAGACGGCCTGGAATCTGGAGCGCCGCTTCCAGGGCACGACGGACATCGAGCTGACGCCGGACGGCGTGACGCAGGCGCGTCGCGCCGCCCGGCTGCTCGCGTCGCTGCGGCCGGACGCGCTCGTCGCCTCCGACCTCAAGCGCGTCGTGGCCACGGCCGGCGAGCTGGCCTCGCTGACCGGGCTCCCCGTCCACTACGACTCCGCGCTCCGTGAGACGTACGCGGGCGCCTGGCAGGGACTGACCCACGAGGAGATCGTGGAGCGGTTCGGCGAGCAGTACCAGGCGTGGAAGCGCGGCGAGCCCGTACGGCGCGGGGGCGGCGAGCTGGAGACCGAGGTCGCCGACCGGGCCGCGCCCGTCGTGCTCCACCACGCGGACAAGCTCCCCGACAACGGCACGCTCGTCGTGGTCAGCCACGGCGGCACGATCCGCACCACGATCGGCCGGCTGCTCGGTCTTGAGGCGCACCACTGGGAAAGTCTCGGCGGGCTCTCCAACTGCTGCTGGTCCGTCCTGGGCGAGGGCGCGCGGGGCTGGCGTCTTCAGGAGCACAACGCGGGGACGCTCCCCGAGCCGGTGCTCGGCGACGACGACTGAACGGCCGGCCGCCGCAGGGGTGGCCGGAGCCGTCATGAGGGCCGTCGGAGCTCGCCGGACGTGATTTCACTTTCCGGCTGATCGCAGGCTAAAGTTCTTCTTGTTCGCAGCGCGGAGCGCGAAGAACATGAGGGGCTATAGCTCAGTTGGTAGAGCGCCTGCATGGCATGCAGGAGGTCAGGAGTTCAATTCTCCTTAGCTCCACACCTTGGATCCCGTCCTCGTCACGAGGGCGGGATTTCTGCGTTCGGGCGTTTCGGGCGTCACCGCATCCCGCGCGGGACCGCCGTCCTTCGCCGGCTCTCCTCGTCGTCCGGCGTGCAGACCACGATCCGGCAGCCCGGCAGCCCGGCAGCCCGGCAGCCCGTCGATCGACAGCGCCGCTTCGGGCGAGGCCCTGTGGGTGTGCTGACTCGCGCCGGCCGGTGCCGCGGTTCTCGGCGCGGTGGCCCGTCCGGGACAGAGGTGAGGGTCTCGCTGGAGGCTACGGCCCGGCCTGATCATGCTGTCCTCCTTGCGAAGCCGTGACAGAATCGGACGGCCGGAGGGGGACGACGGCACGGATGGGGAGGAGAGAGCACGATGCCCGCCAGCAGCATCGACGAGGTCGGTGCCCTGCTCGCGACGGCGGATTCGGCCAGTGGCCCGAGCTGCCCCTCGTGCGGTTCGTTCCATGTGGCCCAAGTACTCGGCGACAACGGCGGAGTTTCCTACGTGTGCACGGCCTGCGGCCACAGCTGGAGCTGAGTGATGGGTGCGCACAGGAGAAAATGCGACTGGTGCGGCAGTGGTACGCCCATCGTCCGGGACATGGACCCGCTCAACGCCGCGTTCCAGTACTGGTGCGAGGAGTGCGCCCGCGCGCTCATCATAAAAGGCGACCCCATCGAGACGTACCGGGAGTTGGAGGGCGAGCCGATCTACGGCCGGCTTCTCGACGAGCACTGCACGCTCAAGCGCTTCTACTCCTTCGCCACCGCGTAGTCCCCCTCGGCTCCTCGGTCACCGCCTGCTCCTTCACCACCGGGTGCCCCCGCGGGCGTCCGCTCCTCCCGGCCGGTGACGGACAGATACGCCAGCAGCCCCAGCGCCATCGTCGGATAGATCGCCGTGAGCGCCATCTGCGGTGGGTTCTGGGCGAGTTCAAGTCGTTCGGCAGCGCCGTGCGGCACCCGCCACAGCGCGTACGACAAGAAGCCCATCCCCACCACCGCCGCCCATTCCGTCCTCCCGTGCGCCACCAGGAGCAGCACCATCGGCACGCCCCACACCCAGTGGTGGGACCAGGAGATCGGACTGATCAGCAGTGCGGTGGCCGCGCAGGCGACGGTTGCCTCGGCCGTCCGCCCGCGCAGGGCCGCGGTCACCGCCACGGCAAGCCCGGCCGCCGCGACCACGGTGGCCACCGGGAGCCACCAGAGCGACGGTTCGGTGGTGTGCAGCACCCGCGCGAGCACTCCGCGCAGCGACTGGTTCGCGGCGCCCTCGACGCGCCCCACCCGGTCCGCCCGCAAGACGATGTCGGTCCAGAAGCGGTGGGAGTCGTACGGCAGGACGACGGCGGACGCGACGGTGACGGCGAGGAACGCGCCCGCCGCCGTCGCGGTCCTGCGCAGCCACGGGTTCCAGCCGGCCTCGCGGAACCGCAGCAGTCCGGTGATCAGCAGCATGACGGCGAAGAGCGCGGGGGTCAGCTTGACCGCCGCGGCGAGACCGATCCCGACGCCCGCCCAGCGGTGGCCCTCACGCCGCGTGAGGTCCCACAGGACAGCGACGCCGATCAGCAGATTGATCTGTCCGTAGCGGAAGGTCGTCCACACCGGCTCGCACCAGACGGCCGCCGCCGCCACCCACAGTGCGGCGCCGGGCGGCACCGCCTTCCGGAACGTCAACCTCAGTGAGAGGTGGACGAACGCGAGGAGGAGCAGGAGATTGCCGACCGTGGCGAGGGTGCGCATCTCCGGGACACCCAGCAGGGTCAGGGGGGTGAACAGCAGCGCCGCGAACGGCGGGTAGGTCGTCGGGAGACCCGCCCGGGTCGCGCGCATCGCGTAGAGGTCGTGCCCGTCGAGTACCGTACGGCCCTCGGCCCGGTAGACCATCACGTCGATCATCGAGACCGCGGCGGCGCGCTGCGCGATCCAGAACGCCGCGAAGGACAACAGGCAGAGAGCGGCGCCGACGAGGACGGAACGCCGACCGGCGGTGACCCGCGCGAGTACGGGAGTGAGTACGGTCACGAAGGGTGACAGTAGCAGTCCTATCGGTGCAAATCGGAAACGATTTGGCGGAGGGCCCGAGGGACCGTGTAATGTTGGCACCGCCGCAGAGGGGATACCCGAAGTGCGGTACATCACAAGGGGCTATAGCTCAGTTGGTAGAGCGCCTGCATGGCATGCAGGAGGTCAGGAGTTCAATTCTCCTTAGCTCCACATCTCAGAAGTTCCCGTCCGGACACCCTGTCCGGGCGGGTTCTTCTTGTTGACAGCCCGTCGCGGAGGAACGCCGTGTCCAACTCGCCCACCGCGCCCGGCCTTTGGCACCGGCTGCTCGACGTGCTGAGGTGCCCCCTGTGCGGCGGACCGCTCGCGCCCCCGCACAGCCCTCCGGCACCCTTCACGACCCTCCGGGGCGTCAACTCCCTGGGCTGCGCCGAGGGTCACTCGTTCGACGTCGCCCGCCAGGGCTACCTCAGCCTGCTGACCGGCAGTACGAACGCGGCGAACGCCGACAGCGCGGACATGGTGACGGCCCGGACGCTGTTCCTGGCGGCCGGCCACTACGAGCCGCTCGCCCGCGCGCTGGCCGGGACCGTCGCGGAGCTGTGCCCGCCGGGCGGCACCGTCGTGGACGCCGGGGCGGGCACCGGGTACTACCTCGCCGCCGTGCTCGACGCCCTGCCCGACGCCGTGGGACTCGGCCTCGACGTCTCGAAGTTCGCGCTGCGCCGGGCGGCCGGGGCCCATCCGCGGGCGGGCGCCGCGACCTGGGACGTCTGGAAGCCGCTGCCCGTCGTGAGCGCCGCCGCCGACGTGGTGATCAATGTCTTCGCGCCCCGCAACGGCCCGGAGTTCCGCCGCGTCCTGCGGCCGGACGGGGCCCTCGTCGTGGTCGTCCCCACGGCGCGCCACCTCGCGGAACTCCCCGCGAGCCTCGGCATGTTGTCGGTCGACGCGGCCAAGGAGGACCGGCTGCACCGCACACTGTCCGGTCACTTCCGGCAGGAGCGTACGGAGGTCGTGGAGCGGGAGGTCGCCATGACCGGGCAGCAGGTGCGCGATCTGATCCTGATGGGGCCGAGCGCCCACCACCTCAGTCCCGAAGAGGTGCACCGGAGCGTCGCGTCGCTGGACACGCCGCTCCCGGTGACCGTCTCCTTCCTCGTCTCCGCCTACCGGCCGCACTGACGGTCGGCCTCGTGAAGGAGGCCGGTCTCTCGGAGCGGGCCGGCCTCCTCAGTAGGACGCGTCAGCGCCCGCTGCCCAGAGCCTTCCTGCCACCGCCCGGCGGCAGGGCCGCCGGACCTCCCTGCCGCGCGGGCCGCTGCGGCGCGGGCAGCTCGATACGGAGCGCGAGCGCCGGGCAGCGCCGTACGGCACGCTGGGCACGGCCCCGCAGATGCATCGGTACGGAGGCGTCGGCGAGCGCGGGGTAGCCGTCGGGGCCGAGCCGGATCAGCTCGGGCACGATGTCCGCGCAGAGCCCGTGCCCCTGGCAGAGCGTCCAGTCCACGGCCAGCTTCTCGCCGCTCGGGATGGACTCCTCCGCGGTCTGGTAGCCGGGCCCGGGCAGCGGCAGCACGCCGGTGGTGTCACGCCCGCAGCCGCCGTCCAGCACATGCGCGGCGAGGTCGTCGGTGAAGGCGGAGAGGGTGGACATGAAGAACCGCGCGGACCCGTCGGGATGCTTGCACGCGCCCCGCCCCCGTACCGCCTGGGTGACCTCGCGCAGCGCCTCCAGGGCCGCGGGGCCGCCCCCGTTCAGCACGTCGCTCAGGCCACCCGCGGCGGCCGGCAGGCCGAGCTTGCAGGGCCCGCACTGACCGGCCGTCTCGGCGGCCAGCCAGTTGGCCACCCGAAGCGCCTCACCCAGCGGGCAGGTCTCCGGGCCGATCGGCAGGATCGCGCCCGCGCCCAGCGACCCGCCCACCGCCGCCAGGGACTCACGGGAGACGACGGCGTCGTGCGCGGCCACGGAGTCGATCCAGTTGCCGTGGTAGCCGCCGGTCAGCACGCCCTGGGGGAGCGGCGGCGCCCCGGCGAGCTGGAGCACGTACCGCAGCGGGACTCCCGTCGGCACCTCCACGACCATCGGGCGCGCGACACCGCCGGAGACGGTGAGCATGACGGTTCCCGGCTCCGCGTCGAGCCCGGTGTGCCCGTAGCGGCGTGCGCCGATCCGGGCGCCGATGGCCAGTTGCGCGTACGTCTCGGCGTTGGACAGCAGCGTCGGGGCGCCCCCGACGCCCGACTCGGCGGCCCGCTCGCGGCGGCCGGGCGGCAGGGCGGGCCCGCCGTTCGCCGCCCGGATGACGGACGAGGCCTCGCCGGAGACCATGCGCTCGGGTGTACGGACGACCCGCGCCCTCAGTTGCTGCCCGCGCCGGTCGGACAGGCCGCGCTCGGCGAGTGCGGCCCGCATGGATATCTCGGTGGAGTTGCGGGTGACGGCGACGACCAGGGTGCGGGCGCCGAGTGCCTCGGCCGCCAACAGGGCGCCGTCCAGGATGAGATGGGGCGCCCGGTTGAGCAGCACCGTGTCCTTGCGGCAGGCCGGCTCGCCCTCGCTGCCGTTGATGACGACGACGGGGCGCACCCCGCGCCGGATCGATGCCTTGGCGACGGCGCGCAGCTTCTTGCCGAAGGGGAATCCGGCGCCACCGCGTCCGCGCAGGGTGATGTTCTCGGCGAGCTGCGCGAGCAGTTCCCCGGTCAGCGGCTCCAGCGGCCCGTGCACCTTGAGGTGCATGGAGAGGTCGAGTCGCTCGACGAGGTCGAATCCCTGTGTCAGCTGGGGAAGGCCGACGACACGGACTTCGGGGACATCGGGGAGAGGGGCGTTCACTGTCGGTCTCCTGCGGGTGGGTACCAGGGTTCACCGGCACTCGGGGTTCCGCCGCCGTTGGCGGGAGGCTGCTGGAACGTGTCGTCCGACTGCCGGTACAGGTCGGCTTGTTGGTAGAGGTCGGGCCCCGGGGTGGCATCGGGCCGCGGGTAGGGGGCCGACTGTAGGTACGTGTCGGACGGCCGGTTTGTCTCAGCCTGCTGGTACGTCTCCTGCTGCTCGTACGTCTGGAACGTCTGCTGGTACGGAGACGGCTGCTGGTACGGGTCGGCCACCGGCGGCGCGGCGGCGGGCTCGTTGAGCCGGGCCTGCGCGGGGGGCGGGGGCGACGGCGTCGGCCACATACCGGCCCCGGCCGCCGACGGCTCGCTGATGACCGGTATCTCCTCGGTCATGGGGATGCGTTCGGCGTAGGGGATCTCGGCCGACGTCAGCGGGTCGGACGGGCCGCCGAAGGGCGAGGGCGCCGGTGCCGGGGCGGAGGGATCGGTACCGAAAGAGACGGCGCGGTAGCCGGCCGACAGGCCCGTACCCGTACTCGGGCCGGGGCCGCCACGCCCCGTACCGCCTCCGGCTCCCGCGCCGGTCCGCGTACCCGGATCGACGTACGTGTCCGCGAGCGGGTCCGGGTAGGGAACCGCGGGCGGTGTGGGCGGGGCGGCGGCGTACGGCGCGGCCGACGGCGGCGCGTAGGAGCCGGGGACGAAGGTGTCCGCGAACGGGTCCGCACCCGTCGGGCGCCCCGCCTCGTAAAGAGGCGGCGACGGCGGGGCGATCCGCGGCGGGACACGGCTCGCGCCCAGCGGCGCCGCCGACGCCCCGGCGGAAGCCGGCGCGGACGCGGACCGCTGGCGCGGGAACCGCTGCTCGAACTCCACCTCCGGCACATTCACCGCGCCGGGCAGCGGATCGCGCGTCAGATCGCGGCGGCCGGACTCGCGGCGGCCCGAATCGCGGAGACCGGACTGCTCCGGCTCGGGAGTCTCGCGTACGCCACCGGTCAGCTTGAGGATCTTGTCGGCGACACGGCGCCGGACCGGCTGCGGCAGCATTCGTACGGAGACGGCGCCGATGACGGCGACGAGCGCCAGGCAGTACATGGTCATCACCCAGGTCGCGGCGGCACGCCCCGCGTACAGCCCGTGCATCAGGGCGAAGCACCAGGCCGGATAGGCCAGCATGTGCAGCGCGCGCCAGCGGCCGGCGATCTTGCCGGGGAGGGCGAAGGCGCTGCGCAGCGCGCCCGTCGCGGCGGCGATCACCATCAGGAAGCCGGCGAGCGAGCCGAGGCCGATGAGGCCGTTGGTGCCGGTGATCCCGAGGCCGAAGGGGAGCACCGCGCCGATCAGCGCCACATGTCCGAGCGAGACCTTCACCGTGGCGTGCAGCAGCAGGAAGCCGAGGGAGGCCATCGCCGTGAACCGGTGGATGCCCTGGGCGAGCAGCCGGTGGCGCGGGGAGAGCAGCAGCCGGTCCGTGGCCATCAGGCCCCAGGCGACGGCCGCCGTCAGGGACACCAGCGACAGAACGCCGGTGGTGAAGTCGAGCATGGCGCGGAACCCGTCACTCCCCGCCACGGCGAGGAGAGGGACGAGAACGAGCGCGGCGACCGACAGCCCGCCCCGGACCGAGGGGCTCATGCCGCGGGTCGAGGGAAGGGCTGAACGGATCTTGCTTTGAAGCGTCATAGGGGCAACTCCGAATGGCTCGGCAAAGCGGTCCCGTTGCTGCCGCATGCTAAGTCGCTCCAAACCGGGCAGTACGCCGTTTGCAGGTTTACCGAGGGGATTGGGCGTCAACTGACCCTGGGGTTGCCCCGGATAGGGTCGATACGCGGAGTAATCCGGGCGCCGAAGGTTCGATGAATCACATATCGCCGATGGCCTGTTCCCGACTCGAACGATCTTGTATGGGTCTCGAACGTCCCGGCTTCGGCTCGGCCCCGTCCCGGCTCCGTCCCCGTTTCGGCTCGTGCCGCGCCCGACCGCGTCCCCCACGGGCCCGTCCCCGCGCCCGAATCCGCCGTGCGAGCCCTCCGCCCGCTGCGGTACCCTGCTCGCATGCGTGCCGTACGCCTTCTGCTTAGCGAGCCGCGCTGATCAGTACCGACGGATGACAGATCCGGCCGGAATCAGCGTGGCTGCCCCCTCCTGTGTGAGGGGTTTTTTCATTCCCGCGGCAGAGACGATCGATGGAGCTTCAGAGGACATGAGCGAGACGAATCCGGCCGCCGCCGGCGCGGAGACGACCGCGACGACCGCGCCGCACCGCTACACGGCTGCCATGGCCGCCGACATCGAGGCACGCTGGCAGGACTTCTGGGACGCCGAGGGCACCTACGAGGCGCCGAACCCGGCGGGCGACCTGGCCGGGGACCCGGCCGTCGTCGCGCGCCCCAAGAAGTACGTCATGGACATGTTCCCGTACCCCTCCGGTACCGGACTGCACGTCGGACACCCACTCGGCTACATCGCCACGGACGTCTACGCCCGCCATCAGCGCATGAGCGGGTACAACGTGCTGCACACGCTGGGCTTCGACGCCTTCGGCCTGCCCGCCGAGCAGTACGCGATCAGCAGCGGCACCCACCCCCGGGTGTCGACCGAGGCCGCCATGGAGAACATGACGCGGCAGCTGCGCCGACTGGGCCTGGGGCACGACAAGCGGCGCTCGATCGCCACGATCGACCCCGAGTTCTACCGCTGGACCCAGTGGATCTTCGTACAGATCTTCAACTCCTGGTACGACCCGGACGCCGACCGGGCCCGCCCGATCACCGAGCTGGTGGCGCGGTTCGAGAGCGGCGAGCGCGCGACGCCGGACGGCCGGAGCTGGGGTGAACTGACCGAGAACGAGCGGGCGGACATTCTGGGCGGGTACCGGCTGGCGTACGCCTCCGACGCCCCCGTCAACTGGTGTCCCGGCCTGGGCACCGTCCTGGCCAACGAAGAAGTCACCGCCGACGGACGCTCCGAGCGCGGCAACTTCCCGGTCTTCAAGTCCAAGCTGCGCCAGTGGAACATGCGCATCACCGCCTACGCCGACCGGCTGCTGGACGACTTGGACGCGCTGGACTGGCCCGACGCCATCAAGCAGCAGCAGCGCAACTGGATCGGGCGCAGCGAGGGCGCGCGCGTCGACTTCCCTGTCGGCGACGCCGGTGCCATCACCGTCTTCACGACCCGTCAGGACACCCTGTTCGGCGCCACGTACATGGTCCTGGCGCCGGAGCACGAGCTGGTCGAGAAGATCGTCCCGGCCGCGTGGCCCGAGGGCACGCACGACGTGTGGACGGGCGGCCACGCGACGCCCGCCGAGGCCGTCGACGCGTACCGCAAGCAGGCCGCCTCGAAGTCCGACGTCGAGAGGCAGGCCGAGGCCAAGGACAAGACGGGCGTCTTCACCGGGGCGTATGCGACGAATCCGGCCAACGGCGAGCGGATCCCGGTCTTCATCGCGGACTACGTCCTGATGGGGTACGGCACCGGCGCGATCATGGCCGTTCCGGCCCACGACAGCCGTGACTTTGCGTTTGCACGCGCTTTCGAACTGTCGATGCGCTGTGTCGTGGAGCCGAAGGACGGCCGGGGCACCGAGCCCTCGGAGTGGGACGACGCGTTCGTCGCGTACGACTCGAAGATCGTCAACTCCTCGGCCCCCGCCGTCACACTGGACGGACTGGGCGTGGTCGATGCCAAGGCGAAGATCACCGAGTGGCTGGCCGCCGAGGGCATCGGCGAGGGAACCGTCAACTTCCGGCTGCGTGACTGGCTGTTCAGCCGGCAGCGCTACTGGGGCGAGCCCTTCCCCGTCGTCTACGACGAGGACGGCATCGCGCACGCGCTGCCCGAGTCGATGCTGCCGCTGGAACTGCCCGAGGTGGACGACTACTCGCCGCGCACCTTCGACCCGGACGACGCGGACACCCGGCCCGAGACGCCGCTGTCGCGGAACGAGGACTGGGTCGCCGTCGAGCTGGACCTGGGCGACGGCAAGGGCGTACGGAGCTACCGCCGCGAGACCAACACCATGCCGAACTGGGCCGGTTCGTGCTGGTACGAGCTGCGCTACCTGGACCCGCGCAACGCCGAGAAGCTGGTCGACCCGGCCGTCGAGCAGTACTGGATGGGCCCGCGCGAGGGCATGCCGCACGGCGGTGTCGACCTGTACGTGGGCGGCGCCGAGCACGCCGTACTGCACCTGCTGTACGCGCGCTTCTGGTCCAAGGTGCTGTTCGACCTGGGTCATGTCTCGTCGGTGGAGCCGTTCCACAAGCTGTACAACCAGGGCATGATCCAGGCGTTCGTCTACCGGGACAGCCGCGGCATCGCGGTCGAGGCGGGCGAGGTCGAGGAGCGGGACGGCGCCCACTGGTTCCGGGGCGAGAAGGTCAGCAAGCTGCTGGGCAAGATGGGCAAGTCCCTGAAGAACGCGGTCACTCCGGACGAGATCTTCGCGGAGTACGGCGCCGACACCCTGCGGCTGTACGAGATGGCGATGGGCCCGCTGGACGTCTCGCGGCCGTGGGACACCCGCGCGGTGGTGGGCCAGTACCGGCTGCTGCAGCGGCTGTGGCGCAACGTCGTGGACGAGGCGACCGGTGAGATCACGGTCGTCGACCTCCCGGACGCCGACATCGACGTGACGACGCTGCGCGCGCTGCACAAGGCGATCGACGGGGTCGGCCAGGACATGGCCTCGCTGCGCTTCAACACCGCCATCGCCAAGATCACCGAGCTGAACAACCATCTGACGAAGGTGGGCGGGCCCGTCGCCCGCTCGGTCGCGGAGCGGCTGGTGCTGCTGGTGGCGCCGCTGGCGCCGCACGTCGCCGAGGAGCTGTGGCGCAAGCTGGGGCACACCGGCTCGGTGGCGCACGAGGACTTCCCGGCCGCCGACCCGGCGTATGTGATCGACGAGACGGTCACCTGCGTCGTACAGGTCAAGGGCAAGGTCAAGGCGCGGCTGGACGTCTCCCCGTCGATCTCGGACGAGGAGCTGGAAGCGCTGGCGCTGGGCGACGCCGCGGTGGTCGCGGCGCTGGGCGGCGCGGACATCCGCAAGGTGATCGTGCGGGCGCCGAAGCTGGTCAATATCGTGACGGCGTAGCCCCAGCGGGGTATGCGTGGGGGGCCCGCGAGTACAGGGCTTTCCCTTACGGGCAGTTTGGGGGGCCGGACGGAACCCTCAGGCTGCCCGTTCCGTTTACCGTGGAAGGACCGACGTCGAAACCGGAGAGGCATCCACATGGAGGCCGTGCTTTTGATCGTGGCGCTGCTCTTTGTCGCATTCGTGGCCTTGGGCGTATTCGTGAGCGTCAAGGCGGTCCGTGCTGCCAAGCGGGGCGTGGACCGTACGATCACGCAGGCCCGCCGGACGGTCGAGGACACGACCCTGAGGGCCAAGAGCCTCGGGCAGACCGGGGTGCCGGCCGAGCTGGCGCAGCTCCGGCTGACACTGCGTACGTCGATGCGGGCCACCCAGGAGGCGCTCCGGGCGAACGAGGCGGAGGACGCCTCGCTGGCGGAGGCGCTGAACCTCTTCCAACGGCTGAGTGTGCACGGGCGTGAGCTGGACGACGAGTTGAGGCGGCTGGAGCGGGACCCGGACCGGGCGACGATCGCGCAGCGGCTCGGCGAGCTGCGCGAGCGTACGGAACGGATCACGAAGTCGGCCGACTCGCTGCGGTGGGCGGCCAGGGACCGGGCGCGGAAGTTCTCCGAGGACGAGCTGACGCTCCTGGGCGAGCAGATCGACGTCGAGTCGGGGGCGCTGCGGCACTGGTCGGCGGTGGACCCGCACGCGGATGCGCACGCGGACCCGCACCGGCAGGGGGCCTCGCAGCCGCAGGACCGGCCCAGGTCCGAGCCCATGGAGTGGCCGGAGCCGGAGCCCGCGAGCGAGCCGGAGGCGACGGGGCGACGTGGCGGGCGCGCGGCGCGTCCGGAGGGCGTGGAGCCCACGCTCGCCGACCAGACATGGCCCGATCCGCCGCCGGCGGGCGAAGGACCGCAGGCGATCGAGCCGCCCGACCCCCGGCGGACGACCTATCCCTGGCGGGAGAAGTCGGCGCGGCCGGAGACGACGAACTGACGTCCCGGTCCGCCCGCCGCAGGCTCGCGACTGATCGGGTTACGGGCGGTCGGACCGGGCACACGCATGGCGCGGTGGCGGGTCGTCAGGGATGCGCACCCGTCGAGAGCGGGTACGGCGAAGCAAGGAAGAGGGCGGAAGCCGATGGGGACCTCTTCGAATTCGACGGGCGTGGCGGGGCCGGGCTCCCGACCGGCGGTCGCGGCGGGTAACCTCCCGCTCATGTCCCGCCATGTCGCGATCGTCACCGATTCAACGGCCTACCTGCCGCCCCAGGCGATGGAACGCCATGGCATCACCGCGGTCCCGCTGACCGTGGTTCTCGGCGACCGGGCCCTCGAAGAGGGCACCGAGATCTCGGCCAGGTCGCTCGCGCTCGCGCTGCAGAAGCGGCGCTCCGTGACCACCTCGCGGCCGAGCCCCGAAGTCTTCGCCGCCGCCTACCGGGCAGCGGCCGGGGCCGGGGCGACGGGCATCGTCTCCCTGCATCTGTCGGCGGAGTTCTCCGGGACGTACGACGCCGCGGTCCTCGCCGCGCGCGACGCACCCGTGCCGGTACGGGTGGTGGACACCGGGATGGTCGCGATGGCCCTCGGCTTCTGCGCGCTGGCGGCGGCCGAGACCGCGGAGGCGGACGGGTCGCTGGACGAGGCGGTGGCCGCCGCCGAGAAGCGGGCCGCCGGGACATACGCGTACTTCTACGTCGACACGCTTGACTACCTGCGGCGCGGCGGCCGTATCGGCACCGCGCAGGCACTTCTCGGCTCGGCGCTCGCCGTGAAGCCGTTGCTCCAACTGGACGGCGGGCGGATCGAGTTGCTGGAGAAGGTGCGTACGGCTTCGAAGGCCATCGCGCGCCTGGAGGAGATCGTCGCCGAGCGGGCGGGTACCGGTCAGGTCGATATCGCCGTGCACCATCTCGCGGCGCCGGAACGGGCCGCCGCGCTTGCCGACCGGCTGCGGGAGCGGGTGCCGGGCCTTGCCGAGATGCATGTGAGCGAGGTGGGCGCGGTGATCGGGGCGCACACCGGGCCGGGGCTGCT